>NZ_JAAGPE010000165.1:0-22336 GCF_017104605.1 Burkholderia sp. Ac-20384
TGCGCCGCGGCAGCCTGCGCTGACCGGCGGCGCGGCCGCGGCCGGCCGGGCGAAGACGGCGAAAAGGGCGGTGAAGGCGATGAACGGTGCAACGGCAAGCGGCACAAGCAGGCGTGACATGGGGCGGTCCACAGGAAGACAATCCGACGGTTCGGGAAAGCATCTTGACGGCAAAATGTCAGGAAGCGGCCGAATTGGCCGTCCGGCCAGTTGCCGATTGGCCGACGATGCAACGCGCGCGGCGGCTGCTACGCTTTTGCATCGGCCGGCGCATCCCGATCGCGCAGCGAACGCCGCCGCGCCCCGTTCCCACAGGAGAAGTCCATGTCTTACATGCTGTTGATTGTCGAGCCGACCGACCAGCGCGCCGAACGCACGCTCGACGAAGGTCAGGCGTTGTACGCACGGATGGTCGATTTCGCCGAGACGCTGAAGGCGCGCGGCGTGCTGCGCGGCGTCGAGTCGCTGGAGCGTTCCGAGCGCGGCACGCGCGTGCAGGTGCGCGACGGCGAGACGCGCCTGCTCGACGGCCCGTTCGCGGAGGCGAAGGAGATGGTCGGCGGCTTCTTCATCGTCGACGTCGACACGCGCGAGGAAGCGATCGAGATCGCGCGCCAGTGCCCGGCCGCGCAGTGGTGCACGATCGAGGTGCGCGCGGTCGGCCCGTGCTTCCTGTGAAGGCTGGATCTAGGTATTTACCCTGATATGTCGCGGAATATGTCGATCCGGCTGTCTTCCGGCCGTGGTCCGGATAAGGCGCCGATGAACGGGCGCTGCTTTCCACCGACGACAAGGAGTGAACGATGCGATTCATGATCATGATCCGGGCGAACGCCGTCAGCGAGTCCGACGCGTTGCCGGACAACCGGCTGGTCGAGGCCATGACCGTCTATCACGAGGAACTGGCCAAGGCCGGCGTGCTGCTCGACGCGAACGGGCTGCGCCCGAGCGCGAGCGGCTGGCGCGTGCGCTACTCGGGCGGCAAGGGCACCGTGGTCGACGGCCCGTTCGCCGAAACGAAGGAACTGATTGCCGGCTATACGCTGATCCAGGTGCGTTCGCGCGACGAAGCGCTCGAATGGACGCGCCGGTTTCCCGCGCCGTTCGGCGCCGAGATGGATTGCGAGATTGAGGTGCGGCCGCTGTTCGAGCTCGACGACCTCACGCCGAGCGACGCGGTCGAGCGGTTTCGCGAACTCCACGTCGGCCGCACCGGCGCCTGATCGATTGCCCACCTGAATCCAACCTCACCGGGAGCACCCGACATGCACAAGATGGTCTTCATCAATCTGCCCGTGGCCGACCTGCCGCGCTCGAAGGCGTTCTACCAGGCGCTCGGCTTCGAAGTCGTGCCGGCCTATACCAACGACCAGGCCGCCTGCATCAAGATCAGCGACACGATCTTCGCGATGCTGCTCGTACGGCCGTTTTTCCAGACGTTCACCGGCAAAACCATCATCGATCCGGCAACGCAGGTGCAGGTCCTGTCGTGCCTGTCGTGCGAAAGCCGTGCCGAGGTCGACGGAATCGTCGCCAAGGCGCTGGCGGCCGGCGGGTCCGCGCCGCAAGCACCGCGCGAGTACCCGAACATGTACGGCCACGGGTTCGACGATCCGGACGGCCATGCATGGGAGCTGATGGCCATGCCGCTGGACGCGTCCGCCGAGGGGCAGGCGTCGTGACGCGTGAGGCGACTCACCGTGCGATCGAAGCGGTCTGGCGGATCGAGGCGCCCAAGATCATCGCGCGCGCCGCGCGCGTGGTACGCGACGTCGGCGTGGCCGAGGAACTGGCGCAGGACACGCTCGTCGCGGCGCTCGAGCACTGGCCCGTCGACGGCGTGCCCGACAACCCGGCCGCATGGCTGATGACGGCCGTGAAGCGTCGCGCACTCGATCGTGTCCGGCAGGAGTCGCTCCACGCGGCGAAGCGCGACCAGCTCGGCCACGAGATGGACGCGCTCGAAGCGCATGTCGTCCCCGACATCGCGGAGGCGCTTGCCGACGCGAGCGAGGACGACATCGGCGACGATCTTCTGCGGCTGATCTTCACGTCGTGCCACCCGGTGCTGTCGACCGATGCGCGCGTCGCGCTGACGCTGCGGCTGCTCGGCGGGCTGACGACGGACGAGATCGCGCGCGCGTTCCTGACGCCCGAGCCGACGATCGCGCAGCGGATCGTGCGCGCGAAGCGCACGCTCGCGGCGGCGCACGTGCCGTTCGAGGTGCCGGCTGCCGATGCGCGGCCAGCGCGGCTCGCGTCGGTGCTCGAAGTGATCTATCTCGTGTTCAACGAAGGCCATGCGGCGACCTCGGGCGACGACTGGACACGCCCGGCGCTGTGCGACGAGGCGTTGCGGCTCGGCCGCGTGCTGGCCGGGCTGGCGCCGGACGAGAGCGAGGTGCTCGGGCTCGTCGCGCTGATGGAGCTACAGGCGTCGCGCATGCATGCGCGCACCGACGCGCAGGGCCGGCCCGTGCTGCTGCTCGACCAGGATCGCAGCCGCTGGGATCCGCTGCTGATCCGGCGCGGACTTGCTGCGCTCGAACGCGCGACGAAGCTCGGCGGCGTACGCGGGCGGTATGCGTTGCAGGCCGCGCTGGCAGCCTGCCATGCGCGCGCTCGGCAGGCGTCGGATACGGACTGGGCGCAGATCGTCGCGCTGTATGACGCGCTTGCCGAAGTCGCGCCGTCGCCCGTCGTCGAGCTGAATCGCGCGGTGGCCGTCGGGATGGCGTTCGGGCCCGCCGCGGCGCTCGAACTCGTCGACGCGCTGCGCGACGATCCCGCGCTCGCGCGCTATCACTGGCTGCCGAGCGTGCGCGGCGACCTGCTGGCGAAGCTGGGCCGCGCCGACGAGGCGAAGGCCGAATTCCGCCGCGCGGCGGAACTGACGCGCAACGAGCGCGAACGCGAATTGCTGCTCAGGCGTGCGACGGACGCGTGACCCACGCGGCACGCGTGAACGCAGCGCGCCGAGCACCGCGCACTGAGCACCGAGCACCGCGCCCGCCACCGCGCCCCACCTCCCGCCAAGCACTATCGCCCGGATTGAAAAAGCCTATTGGGGGATGCGAACGCGAGCGCCTAGATTGAAGAGCACGATGCGCGCGCCCCGGCGTACGCATCGTTCCCCACATACCTGATCGGCCCGGCTTCGCACGCGGCCGCGCCGACTCGAACGGAGGCGCAAATGGCTCAACTCAAGGGCAGCAAAACCGAAGAGAACCTGAAGGCCGCATTCGCGGGTGAATCGCAGGCGAACCGGCGTTATCTGTATTTCGCTTCGAAGGCTGACGTCGAAGGCCAGAACGACGTCGCCGCGCTGTTCCGCTCGACCGCCGAAGGCGAAACCGGCCATGCGCATGGCCATCTCGAATACCTGGAAGCCGTCGGCGATCCGGCAACGGGCTTGCCGTTCGGTTCATCGCGGCAGAATCTCGAATCGGCGATCGCCGGCGAAACGCACGAATACACCGACATGTATCCGGGCATGGCGAAGGCGGCGCGCGACGAGGGTTTCGACGAAATCGCGAACTGGTTCGAGACGCTCGCGAAGGCTGAGCGCAGCCACGCGAACCGCTATACGAAGGCGCTGGACAGTCTCGTCGACTGACGGGCCGCCGCGGGCCGCACGGCAGGCCGTGCGACCGGCAAGCGGCCGGCTGTTCGTTCATCGCCGCCCGCATCGCGCGGGCGGCGCTGGCGCGCATGCGCGCCACGCTCGATGGAGCGCCCCATGCCCCACAAGGAAGGCAGTCTCGAAGCCCCGACCCGGCATCCGCTCGACTGGCAGTCCGATGCGTTCTACGACCAGGCCGCGATCGATGCGGAAATGACGCGCGTGTTCGACATCTGCGCCGGGTGCCGGCGCTGCGTGTCGTTGTGCGGCGCGTTTCCGACGCTGTTCGATCTGGTCGACGACACGCCGATGGGCGATATCGAGGAGGTGCCGAAGGACGCGTTCGGCAAGGTCGTCGACCAGTGCTACCTGTGCGACCTCTGCTACATGACGAAATGCCCGTACGTGCCGCCGCATGCATGGAACGTCGACTTCCCGCACCTGATGCTGCGCGGCAAGGCCGCGCGCTACCAGCGCGGCGAGGCGACGCTGCGCGACAAGGTGCTGTCGAACACCGACGCGCTCGGCCATTTCGCCGGCATCCCGATCGTCACGCAGGCGGTGAACGCGGTGAACCGCACGCCGCCCGCGCGCCATGCGCTCGAGGCGACGCTCGGCGTCGACCGCAACGCATGGCTGCCGGAATTCGCGCCGCGCAAGTTCCGGCGCACGGCGAAGCCCTCGGACGGCGTGCCGGTGCGCGACGGCGAACGCACGCCCGGCAAGGTCGCGATCTACGGAACCTGCTACGTGAATTTCAACGAACCCGGCATCGGCCACGACCTGCTCGCGATCCTCGCGCACAACGACATCCCGTACGAGCTCGTCACGCGCGAAGCCTGCTGCGGGATGCCGCTGCTCGAGCAGGGCAATCTCGCCGGCGTGGCCGCGAAGAAGGACGTGAACCTGCCCGTGCTCGAACGCTATGCGCGCGAAGGCTATGCGCTGATCGGCGCGATCCCGAGCTGCGTGCTGATGTACAAGAGCGAGCTGCCGCTGATGTTCCCCGGCGACGAAGCGGTGCGCGCGGTGGCCGAAGCATTCTGGGATCCGTTCGAATACGTGATCGCGCGGCATCGCGACGGACTGCTGAAGACCGATTTCAAGACGGGCCTCGGCACCGTGTCGTATCACGTGCCGTGCCATGCGCGCGTGCAGAACATCGGCCGCAAGACGGCCGACGCGCTGTCGCTCGTGCCCGATACGCGCGTGAATGTCGTCGAGCGCTGTTCGGGCCATGCGGGCACGTTCGGCGTGAAGAAGGAATTTCATGCGGACGCGATGCGGATCGGCGGGCCCGTATTCAAGGCGATGGCCGAGCCGCAGCCGGATTTCGTGTCGTCGGACTGCGCGCTGGCCGGCCATCACATCGTGCAGGGCATCGAGGGCAAGGGGCTGCCGTCCGCGCCGCTCGCGCATCCGCTCACGTTATTGCGCCGCGCATACGGCATCTGAGCCACGGCCAGCCGACCCACGAGGACCTCCCATGACGTTGACCCGCGACTCCCTGTTGACGCTCGAAGCGTACGCGAAGATCCGCAAGGCCGAACACGCGCGGCTCGTCGCGTACAAGCGCCGCCGCGCGGTGGCGCTCGGCAATCACGTGCGCTTCCTGTTCGAGGACGAGACGACGATCCGCTATCAGATCCAGGAGATGCTGCACATCGAGAAGATCTTCGACCAGGCGGGCATCGAAGGCGAGCTGGAGGCGTATCTGCCGCTCGTGCCCGACGGCACGAACCTGAAGGCGACGATGCAGATCGAGTACGAGCACGAGATCGAACGGCGCGCGGCGCTCGCGCGGCTGATCGGTGTCGAGGATCGCGTGTACCTGCGGGTCGACGGGCATGCGAACGTCTACGCGATCGCCGACGAGGATCTCGACCGCGACAACGCCGAGAAGACGTCGGCCGTGCACTTCTTGCGCTTCGAGTTCGGTGCGCCGATGCGGGCGGCGCTCAAGGGCGGGGCGGCGCTGTCGATCGGCTGCGATCACCCGGCCTACACGATGCCGCCGCAGCGCGTGGACGCGGACGTGACCGCCTCGCTGGCCGGCGATCTGCGCTGACGCGTCCGCTGCACGTTCGGCACCACCTGCCCACCGGTTTCTTTTTCCGTTCCGACCCGAAACAGGATTTCCGCTCCCGATGCGGCGCGATCGCTCGCCTGCCGCCGTGAAGATGTAACAGACGTCACGAGTTTGCGCGTGGCGAAAGATGTGCATCGCGCGTCACCGGGCTTTCATCACTCGCAGAGAAACAATAAAAAGATTGTGCACGGAGATAATTAAAATCGGCGGAATTTGAATGATTTACCGATTCGTGAATATCTTGTTACGCTTTTTTCCCTGATTTACCGATGTCCGGAAGCAATGCGCGGGATTGTTGCCGGCAAGGGTCGGAGCGGCCCGAAAATGCCCATGAAAAGGTATTCTTCATACGCTGCGGAGCCCCGCCAGACGGGCCTTTGCAGCGACGGGCATAAAGATCTCGCAAAAAAATTCAAGCGTAAATACATTACGCACCCATGGCAGGTTGTTTCAGTGCGTAACATTAAGTCATTGTCATATTGAGATAAACCCTGAGGATGGTATGCTTCGTGCACAAAAATTCCCACATTGGAGTGAGACCGTGATTTGTGCGTCATTGCCGGGAATGGCGGCACCGTGAAAGTGCGGTGCTGCACCGGCATGCACAACACCGGATAACCATAATGTGCAACCTGGCCGCCCCGCGACGCGATGTGTCGCGACGGCGCCGCCAATCGCAGCCCCGGCCTGGCTGCGTGGAGAGATCTACTATGTTCTTCGATGAGCTTAACGATGAAGAGTGGTTTCGTCTTTCAACGCTGATCGCCGATGAACCCATCCGGCTGAACCGTCGTGGGCGTCCACGAGCCGAACCGCGCGTCGTTGCCAACGCGGTGCTCTGGATCCTGACGACCGGTGAAGCCTGGTCGAAGCTGCCCGGTCGCTATCCGTCCGGGCCGACGTGCCGTCGCCGTTACGAGGAGTGGCTGGCGTCCGGCACGCTGCTGCAGATGATCGACGTGCTGACCCAGTTCAGCGGGCGCACGTTCGCGTATATTCCGCCGCCGCCGGTGCCGGTCGTGCCCGCGCGCCGTGCCGAACCCGTGCCCGACAACGATCGCTTGCGCGGCGTGTTCTGGCAAAACCCCGAATCGTGGCAATTGCCGGTCGCTCAGGCAAACGTTTGGGAGGGCGAGGGCGCGTCGCTGAGTGCGATGCCGGTCGACGAAGCGGTCGATCCGTCGGCCGTGTCGTTCGAGGTGCCCGGTGCGCCGTCGACAGAGCTGCGCCATGCGCATGCGTCGTCGGCGAGCTTCGCCGCGGCCGAACCGCAAGTCGACGAATATCGCGGCTATACGATCTGCGGCATCGCGCAGCCCGTGCAGAACCTGATGTATCGCGCGTGGGCCGAGATTTCGCAGGAGGACCGGCGCGTCGAGCGCTCGGGCCTGATCGGCCCGCGCTTCACCGATGCCGAGGAAGCCGAGCAGTTCGCGCTCGACTGGGCGCGCCAGTGGATCGATCGCCATGGCGCGAGCGACGAACCGGCGCGTGAGCCGCAAGGCGAGGTGCTGGCCGGCCTGTCCGCGCTCGCGCGTGCCGAGTCGGACATCCAGCGCTTCATCGCCGAGCGTCATGCGAGCGCGCTGTCCGAAAGCCGCAACGATCCGGTGCAGCCGGAGCGCCGCGAGTATGTCTACCGCGTCGGCTGATCGCCGGCCCGCTGAAACGCGCGGGCCGTCGTGTGCCACGACGCCCGCGCGGAAGTCCCGTCTTTCCATGCTTGCCTTGCCTGGGGCGCCGCCGTCGAAGCGGCGCCCCATGTGCACGTGCGTTACTGCCGGCCGTAGGTATCGTCGAAGCGGACGATGTCGTCCTCGCCGAGATACGCGCCCGACTGCACTTCGATCAGCTCGAGCGGCATCATGCCCGGGTTCTCCAGGCGGTGCGACACGCCGAGCGGGATGTACGTCGATTCGTTTTCGGACAGCAGGAACGTTTCGTCGCCGCGCGTGATGCGCGCGGTGCCGCGCACGACGATCCAGTGTTCGGCGCGATGGTGGTGCATCTGCAGCGACAGGCGCGCCCCCGGTTTCACGACGATGCGTTTCACCTGGAAGCGTTCGCCCATGTCGATCGAATCGTAGTGGCCCCACGGGCGATGCACCTTGCGGTGATCGGTCGCTTCCGCGCCGCGTTGCGCCTTGATGTGCCCGACGATTTTCTTCACGTCCTGCACGCGCGACTTGTCCGCGACGAGCACGGCGTCGGGCGTTTCGACGACGACGAGGTTCTGCGTGCCAAGGCAGGCGACGAGCCGGCTTTCCGAATGCGCGAACGTCGATTCCGCGCCTTCGAACAGCACGTGGCCGCGGCCGACGTTGTCCGCGTCGTCCTTCGGCGAGATCTGCCAGATCGCATCCCACGAGCCGACGTCCGACCAGCCCGCGTCGAGCGGCACGACGACGCTCTCGCACAGTTGCGGCAGGCTCGCGATCGGCTCCATCACCGCGTAGTCGATCGAGTTCGACGGCGACGCGGCGAATGCATCGCGATCGACGCGGAAGAAATCGCCATCGGCCTTGCCCTGGGCGACGGCCTGTTCGCAGGCCGCGTAGATCGCCGGTTCGAGCTGGCGGATCGCCTTCAGCCAGACCGAGGCGCGCACGATGAAGATGCCGCTGTTCCACCAGTATTCGCCCGATGCAACGTACTGCTGAGCGAGTTCGAGATGCGGCTTCTCGACGAAACGGTCGAGGCGGCGCACGTCGAGTTTGCCGGTGGCGGCATCGCCGAGCGGCGCGCCGACGCGGATGTAGCCGTAGCCGGTTTCCGCGTGCGTGGGCACGATGCCCATCGTCGCGATCTTGCCTTGCATCGCGCAGTGCACGCCGGCCGCGACGGCCGCGTGGAAGCGCGGCAGGTCGGCGACCGCATGGTCGGCCGGCATCACGGTCATCACCGCATCGTTGCCGCCGGCGACCAGCCGCAACGCGGCGAGCGTCAGCGCGGGTGCGGTGTCGCGGCCGATCGGCTCGAGCATGATCGACGCCGGTTTGCCGGTCAGGCGCAACTGCTCGGCAGTGGTGAAGCGGTGATCCTCGCCGCATACGATCAGCACGTCGTCGTTCAGCGGATGGTCGGCCGTCAGGCCGTCGAGGCGCAGCGCGGTCGATTGCAGCAGCGAATGTTCGCCGAGCAGGCCGATCAGCTGTTTCGGAAAACGTTCGCGCGACATCGGCCACAGGCGCGTGCCGGACCCGCCGGCGAGAATCACCGGTTGCACGGCGACGCGCGTGCCGGCGGCGGGGGCGGTGGAAGAAGAATGGCGCGTTTCGGCAGCCACGGCCGGAGCATTCATGAGGACACTCTCCACGGTTGAAGTCAGTGCCTGTCGTTGTAGCATGAAGTAAATCGACAATAAAACCGGGTCCATTGCCTGATATTCGCCAGGCATTCATCAGGAAGAATTTTCCGCACTATCATCCGATGCAAATAAAAAATTGAAAAATAAATCGGTGAATCGGCTGGTCTTGACCGCCCGCAAAGGGTGAGCGGAAATCGTAAAGCTTCCGAAAAATTCCCGATTTCCGGGCATTTCGGGAAAACGTGCCGAATTAATTCAAAAACTTCGCGGCAAGAATTTCCGATTATTTTTCGAAATACTTGTGCGCTTGAGGCGGAATTTTCTTGTCGCTTCAATAGCGTCATGCAACGTTTGAATCGAATGTGCGGCACGGGTCGCACAAGGAGCTGTTCGGCAAACGCCTGTTCAAAGAGGAAGCAGACATGTTGAGCGTGCTGGCGAGAGTCATCGATATCGCGATGGTCGTGATGGGGGCGCTGATCGCCGCCACGCTGCACGGTGGCAGCATCTGGCTCAACGACCTGCAGCGCACGATGATGCTGTTCGATTGCCTGCTCGTCGTCGTGTGCTTTCCCGCGTTCGGCATTTACCAGTCGTGGCGCGGCAAGCGTCTCGTCGGGCTGGTGGGGCGGGTCGCGTTCGCGTGGCTGGTGGTCGAGCTCGCGGGGATCCTGCTGAGCTTCAGCTTTCATCAGTCGGGCGACCTGTCGCGGCTGTGGCTGGGTTACTGGGCGCTCGTGACGATGGCGCTGCTCGTCGGTTCGAAGGCCTGCGTGCATGTCGTGCTGCGGCAACTGCGTCGCGGCGGCTACAACCTGAAGGCGGTCGCGATCGTCGGCGGGACGCCGGCGGCGCGGCGGCTGATCGCCCAGATGCGGGCGCGGCCGGAAGCCGGTTTCAACCCGGTGTGCGTGTACGACGAAAGCGAAGCGCCGGGCGAAGTCGCGCTCGACGACGTGCGCATCGAGCGGCAGTTCGAATCGCTGGTGTGGCTGGTGCGCAGCCGCGCGATCAGCGAGCTGTGGCTCACGCTGCCGATCACCGAAGAGCGCCGGATTTACCAGATCGTGACGGTGTTCCGCCACGACTTCGTGAACATCCGCTTCATCCCGGATGTGCGCACGCTGTCGTTCTTCAACCAGGAAGTGGTCGAGGTGCTCGGCGTGCCGGCGATCAACCTCGCGGCGTCGCCGATCACCGACGTGCGGATCCTGCCGAAGTTCGTGTTCGACCGGGCGTTCGCGCTGGTGGCGCTCACGGGCCTCGCACCGGTGATGCTGCTGATCGCGTGCCTGATCAAGCTGACGTCGCGCGGGCCGGTGTTCTTCCGCCAGAAGCGCAAGGGCATCGACGGGCATGAGTTCGAGATCTACAAGTTCCGCTCGATGAAGGTGCACCAGGAAGTGGCGGGGCAGGTCACGCAGGCGAAGAAGAACGATTCGCGCGTGACGCCGGTCGGCCGGTTCCTGCGCCGCACGAGCCTCGACGAGCTGCCGCAGTTCATCAACGTGCTGAAGGGCGAGATGTCGGTCGTCGGCCCGCGCCCGCATGCGCTCGCGCACGACGACATCTACAAGGATCTGGTCAAGGGCTACATGTTCCGCTACCGGATCAAGCCGGGCATCACCGGGTGGGCGCAGATCAACGGCTTCCGCGGCGAGACCGACCAGATCGAGAAGATGATGGGACGCGTGAAGCTCGACCTGTACTACATGCAGAACTGGTCGTTCTGGCTCGACATCAAGATCGTCGTGCTGACGCTCTGGAAAGGCTTCACCGGCAGCAACGCGTACTAAGTACCGAGTACCGAGATCGCGCCACGCAGGCATTCCGGTTTTACGAATTTCGAATCATTGGTCAAGAGGTCCGACACATCATGAATCTGACTATCATCGGCAGCGGTTACGTAGGTCTTGTCACCGGCGCGTGTCTCGCCGACATCGGGCACGACGTGTTCTGTCTCGACGTCGACCAGGCAAAGATCGACGTCCTGAACAACGGCGGCGTGCCGATCCACGAGCCGGGCCTGAAGGAAGTGATCGCGCGCAACCGCTCGGCCGGCCGCCTGCGCTTCTCGACCGATATCGAGGCCGCGGTCGCGCACGGCGACGTGCAGTTCATCGCAGTCGGCACACCGCCCGACGAGGACGGTTCGGCCGACCTGCAATACGTGCTCGCGGCCGCACGCAACATCGGCCGCTACATGACCGGCTTCAAGGTGATCGTCGACAAGTCGACGGTGCCGGTCGGCACGGCCGAGCGCGTGCGCGCGGCGGTGGCGGAAGAACTCGCGAAGCGCGGCGGCGACCAGATGTTCTCGGTCGTGTCGAATCCGGAATTCCTGAAGGAAGGCGCGGCAGTCGACGATTTCACGCGGCCGGACCGCATCGTGATCGGCTGCGACGACGACGTGCCGGGCGAGCGCGCCCGCGAGCTGATGAAGAAGCTGTACGCGCCGTTCAACCGCAACCACGAACGCACGCTGTACATGGACGTGCGCTCGGCCGAGTTCACGAAATACGCGGCGAACGCGATGCTCGCGACCCGCATTTCGTTCATGAACGAGCTGGCCAACCTCGCCGACCGCTTCGGCGCGGACATTGAGGCCGTGCGCCGCGGGATCGGCTCCGATCCGCGCATCGGCTATCACTTCCTGTATGCCGGCTGCGGCTACGGCGGCTCGTGCTTCCCGAAGGACGTCGAGGCGCTGATCCGCACGGCCGACGAGCACGGGCAGGCGCTGCAGATCCTGAAGGCGGTGTCGTCGGTCAACGCCACGCAAAAGCGCGTGCTCGCCGAGAAGATCGTCGCGCGTTTCGGCGAGGACCTGACCGGCCGCACCTTCGCCATCTGGGGCCTCGCGTTCAAGCCGAACACCGACGACATGCGCGAAGCGCCGAGCCGCGAGCTGATCGCCGAGCTGCTGTCGCGCGGGGCGCGCATCGCCGCGTACGACCCGGTCGCGCAGCAGGAAGCGCGCCGCGTGATCGCGCTCGATCTCGCCGATCACCCGAGCTGGCTCGAGCGCCTGAGCTTCGTCGACGACGAGGCGCAGGCCGCACGCGATGCCGACGCGCTCGTGATCGTCACCGAATGGAAGATCTTCAAGAGCCCCGACTTCGTCGCGCTCGGCCGCTTGTGGAAATCGCCGGTGATCTTCGACGGCCGCAACCTGTACGAGCCGGAGACGATGAGCGAGCAGGGCATCGAATACCACCCGATCGGCCGGCCGGGCTCGCGCCAGGCCGTCGCCGCCCGCGTGCCGGGCACCGCGCCCGCGAGCGCGTAACCCGTTTCCCGTCACTCGTAACGAGACGCCATGTTCCGGAACATCCTGATCGTCTGCCACGCGAATGTCTGCCGCAGCCCGGCAGCGGAAATGCTGTTCAAGTCGCACGCCGCGTCGCGCGGCGGCCCGCGCCCGACGTTCCACTCGGCGGGCGTGCATGCGAACGACGGCGACGGCATTGATCCGGTGATGCGTCAGCTGCTCGCCGAGCGGGGCGTCGATGCGACGACCCATCGCTCGCGGCGGCTGTCGCGCCGGATCGTGCGCGACGCCGACCTGATTCTCGTCAGCGAGCGTGAACAGATCAAGGCCGTCGAATCGGTCGATCCGTTCGCGCGCGGCAAGGTCCACCTGCTCGGCAAGTGGGAAGGGGCCGAGATTGCCGATCCGCACGGCGGCCCCGAGGCCGATTACCGCGAGAGCTACTCACTGATCGAACGTCTGGTTCAAGGATGGCTACAGAAACTATGCTGAAACGCCCGATGCGCCCGGTGGCGCTTGCCGTCGCGCTGACGACTTTCCTGTCAGCCTGTGCAACCGCGCCCGGCAACTACCTCGACTCGTCGAACCTGAAGGACGAAGGCCGCCAGCAAGCGGCTGAAACCTATCCGGTTCATTACATCGACGCCAAAGTGGTGATGGACCAGCTGCAGAAAGCGCAGGTCGATCATCCGCTGCCGCCGGGACGTTATACCGATCCGTCGGAGTACGTGTACCGCGTCGGCCCGCAGGACATCCTCGGCGTGACCGTGTGGGACCACCCCGAGCTGACGACGCCGCAGGGCCAGTCGTTCTCGAGCGGCGGCAACACGACGCAGACGGTCGCGGGCGCGCTGCAGCAGCCGTATACGACGGCGCTGCCGGGTCAGGCCGATCCGTACGGCCAGACGGTTGCCGCCGACGGCACGATTTTCTTCCCGTTCGTCGGCCGCATCAAGGTGGCCGGCAAGACGGTCGCGCAGATCCGCGAGCAGATGGCGACCACGCTGTCGCGCTACGTGAAGAATCCGCAGCTCGACGTGCGCGTGCTGTCGTTCCGCAGCCAGAAGGTGCAGGTGACGGGCGAGGTGAAGCAACCGGGCCCGCTCGCGGTGAGCGACGTGCCGCTGACGCTCGTCGACGCGATCTCGCGCTCGGGCGGCTCGACCAACGAGGCCGACCTGCAGCGCGTGCGCCTGACGCGCGACGGCAAGCTCTACACGCTCGACGCGAACGGCGTGCTCGATCGCGGCGAAGTGAAGCAGAACGTGATGCTGCAGCCGGGCGACATCGTCAACGTGCCGGACCGCAGCGACAGCCGCGTGTTCATCATGGGCGAGGTCAAGACGCCGGTCACGGTGCCGATGCTCAAGGGCCGCCTGACCATCGCCGACGCGCTGACGGCAGGCGGCGGCATCCTCGATACGGACGCGAACCCGCGCAAGATCTACGTGATGCGCGGGATGCGCGACAACCCGACGAAGCCTGAAGTGTTCCGTCTCGACATGACGCAGCCCGATGCGCTGATGCTGTCGAGCCGCTTCCCGCTTCAGCCGCTCGACGTGGTCTACGTCAGCACGGCCAGCTCGGTGCAGTTCAACCGTGTGCTGCAGCAGGTGCTGCCGACGATCCAGACGATCTTCTTCATGCGGCAAATCACGCGCTGATAGCCCGCCGGGGCGGCGCCTCCGCCCCGGCACCACTCAAGCGGGAACGAATGGTGAACACGCAAGCGAAACACTCCTACGCGGATCTGTCCGCGAAAACCGAGGAAGAGGACGTCGTCCTCGGCCAGCTGCTCCAGGTGATCATGGACGACATCTGGCTGCTGCTCGGCATCGCGGTGACGGTCGTGGCGCTCGCCGGCCTCTACTGCTACATCGCGAAGCCGGTCTACCAGGCCGACGTGCATGTGCGGGTCGAGGGCAACGACAACACGTCGCAGGCGCTCACGCAGACGCAGACGGGCGCGATGATCAACAGCGGCCCGCAGCAGGCGCCGACCGATGCGGAAATCGAGATCATCAAGAGCCGTGGCGTGGTCGCGCCGGTGGTCGAGCAGTTCAAGCTGAATTTCTCGGTCGTGCCGAAGACGCTGCCGGTGATCGGCAGCCTCGCCGCGCGCGTCGCGACGCCGGGCGAACCGGCGCGGCCGTGGCTCGGCCTGAAGTCGTACGCCTGGGGCGGCGAAGTCGCCGACGTCGATTCGATCAACGTCGTGCCGGCGCTCGAAGGCAAGAAGCTGACGCTCACGGCCGGCCCGAACGGCACCTATTCGATCGTCGACCAGAACGGCATGCGGCTGCTGTCGGGCCATGTCGGCGAATCGGCGCAGGGCGGCGGCGTGACGCTGCTCGTGTCGAAGCTCGTCGCGCGCCCCGGTACGCAGTTCACGGTGGTCCGCTACAACGATCTCGACGCGATCAGCGGCTTCCAGACCGGCATCCAGGTGACCGAGCAGGGCAAGCAGACGGGCGTCGTGCAGATCTCGCTCGAAGGCAAGGACCCGGACCAGACCGCCGCGATCGCGAACGCGCTCGCGCAGTCGTACCTGAACCAGCACGTGGTCGCGAAGCAGGCGGAAGCGACCAAGATGCTCGACTTCCTGAAGGGCGAGGAGCCGCGCCTGAAGGCCGACCTCGAACGCGCGGAAGCCGCGCTGACGCAGTACCAGCGCACGTCGGGCTCGATCAACGCGAGCGACGAAGCGAAGGTCTACCTCGAGGGCAGCGTGCAGTACGAGCAGCAGATCGCCGCACAGCGCCTGCAGCTCGCGTCGCTCGCGCAGCGTTTCACCGATTCGCACCCGATGGTGATCGCCGCGAAGCAGCAGCTCGCGGAGCTGCAGGGCGAGAAGGACAAGTTCAGCAACCGCTTCCGCAGCCTGCCGGCCACCGAAGTGAAGGCCGTCCAGCTGCAGCGTGACGCGAAGGTTGCCGAGGACATCTACGTGCTGCTGCTGAACCGCGTGCAGGAGCTGTCGGTGCAGAAGGCCGGCACGGGCGGCAACATCCACCTGATCGATTCGGCGCTGCGTCCGGGCGACCCGGTCAAGCCGAAGAAGGTGCTGATCCTGTCGGCTGCCGTGTTCCTCGGGATGATCCTCGGCACGGGCGTCGTGTTCCTGCGCCGCAACATGTTCCAGGGCATCGAGGATCCCGACCGCATCGAGCGCGCGTTCAACCTGCCGCTGTACGGGCTGGTGCCGCAAAGCGCCGAGCAGGTGAAGCTCGACGCGCAGGCCGAAAAGGGCGGCAGCCGTGCGCGGCCGATCCTCGCGAGCCTGCGTCCGAAGGATCTCAGCGTCGAGAGCCTGCGCAGCCTGCGCACCGCGATGCAGTTCGCGATGATGGATGCGAAGAATCGCGTGATCGTGCTGACGGGCCCGACGCCCGGCATCGGCAAGAGCTTCCTGACGGTCAACCTCGCGGTGCTGCTTGCGCACTCGGGCAAGCGCGTGCTGCTGATCGACGCCGACATGCGTCGTGGCCTGCTCGACCGCTACTTTGGCCTCACGTCGCAGCCGGGCCTGTCCGAGCTGCTGAGCGACCAGTCGCCGCTCGAGGACGCCGTGCGCGAGACGCCGGTGCAGGGCCTGTCGTTCATCTCGGCCGGCACGCGCCCGCCGAACCCGTCGGAGCTGCTGATGTCGACGCGCCTGCCGCAATACCTCGAAGGGCTCGGCAAGCGCTACGACGTCGTGCTGATCGATTCGCCGCCGGTGCTGGCGGTGACCGACGCGACGATCATCGGCCGCATGGCCGGCTCGACGTTCCTCGTGCTGCGCTCGGGCATGCATACCGAAGGCGAGATCGCCGACGCGATCAAGCGCCTGCGCACCGCGGGCGTCGACCTGGAAGGCGGGATCTTCAACGGCGTGCCGCCGAAGGCGCGCGGCTACGGCCGCGGCTATGCGGCCGTGCACGAATACCTGAGCGCCTGATCCGCATCGCACGTAACCGGCCGGGCAGCGCGCGTTGCCCGCCCGGCCGACAGGAGAACCAACGATGAAAATTTCCGTGCTCGTTCCGACCTATCGGCGTCCCGCCGACCTCGCGCGCTGCCTGCTGGCGCTGCAGCGGCAGCATCGGCTGCCCGACGAGGTGATCGTCGTCGCGCGCCCGGAGGATGACGCCACGCACGAACGGCTCGCCGATCCGGCGGTCGGCGGCGCGCTGCCGCTGCGCATCGTGCCGGTCGACGTGCCGGGCCAGGTCGCCGCGCTGAACAAGGGGCTCGACTCGGCGAACGGCGACATCGTCGCGATCACCGACGACGACGCTGCGCCGCACCCCGACTGGCTTGCGCGTGTCGAGTCGGCGTTCGAAGCCGATCCGCGCGTGGGCGCGGTCGGCGGGCGCGACTGGGTGCACGAGAAGGGCCGCGTACTCGACGAATCGCGCGAGCTCGTCGGCCAGCTCACGCTGTCCGGCAAGATCGTCGGCAACCATCATCTCGGCGTCGGCGGCCTGCGCGAAGTCGACATGCTGAAAGGCGCGAACATGAGCTACCGTCGCGCCGCGATCGAGCGGCTGCGCTTCGACACGCGGCTGCGCGGGGCCGGTGCGCAGGTGCACAACGACATGGGCTTCAGCATGCACGTGCAGCGCGACGGCTGGAAGCTCGTCTACGACCCGGCAATCGCGGTCGATCATTTCCCGGCCGAGCGCTTCGACGACGACCGGCGCGATGCCGCGTCGCTGAATGCGATCAGCAACGGCGCGTACAACATGCACCTGATCCTGCGCGAGCATCTGCCGCCGGTCCGGCGCGAGATCGCGTGGTGGTGGTGGACGCTGGTCGGTACGCGCGTCTACCCGGGCCTCGCGCACGTGCTGCTGTCGCTGCATACGGCGAAGCGCGAGCGGATCCGCGAGCACTGGCGCGCGGTGCGCCGCGGCGCACGCGACGCTCGCCGCGCCAACCTTGCCCCCCATCGTGCGGCGATGCCGCCGGTGACGTCTTGAACGCGCCGCGCGCGCAACGCCGCGCGGCCGAACCCGGAGGAGGGCTCGAATGACTGCAACCAAGGTCCACGTTCACCTGTTTTACGGCGCCGATCCGCGTACTTACCGGAAAGGCGAGAACATCGGCTGCCTGTACGGCTATCACCACGCCGAATCCGACGAATTCCGGCTGACCTATTCGCAGGACGGCGGCGAGAGCCGTGTCGCCAGCCTCGCGCGCCGCGCGCTGAAGGCGGCGCTCGGCTTCGATGTCGTGCATGCGTGGCGCAACCGCGCCGCGCTGCTGAACACCGACGTGATCTGGACGCACACGGAGCAGGAGCACCTGGCGGCCTCGCTGATCCTGAAGCTCGCCGGCGCACAGGGCAAGCGCCCGCTGCTGCTCGCCCAGAGCGTGTGGCTGTTCGACAAGTGGAACAGCTTCGGCGGCCCGCGCCGCTGGCTGTACCGCAAGCTGATCGCGCGCGCCGATGCGCTGACCACGCTGGCCCGCGACAACGCCGACCTGTGCCGCCGCTATCTCGGCCGCGACGCCGAGTTCGTCTACTACGGGCTGAACACGCAGGATTTCCCGATCACCGAGCCGCAGCAATGGCAACCGAACCGGCCGCTGCGGATCGCGGCGATCGGCAACGATCGCGACCGCGACTGGCGCACGTTCCTCGCCGCGTTCGGCGGCGACGAGCGCTACGACGTGCGGCTCGCGACGCGCCGCCGCGTGCCGCGCGAGTGGCATGCGCCGAACGTGAAGATCGGCTCGGCATCGGGGCTCGCGAAGCAGCACGAGCTGTACGCATGGGCCGACGTGATCGTCGTGCCGCTGCGGCCGAACTTCCATGCGTCGGGCATCACCGTGATGCTCGAGGCGGCCGCCGTCGGCAAGCCGATGATTGTGTCGGACGTCGGCGGGCTCAGCGACTATTTCCCGCACGATACGGCCGCCTATGTGCCGGCGTTCGACGCGCAGGCGATGCGCCAGGCCGCCGATCGCTTCGTGGCCGATCCGGTCGCGGCGCTCGCCTGCGCGCAGGCTGCCGCCGCGTGCCTGCGCGATCGCGACCTGACCACGCAGGCGTTCGCCGAGCAGCACGTGCGGATCACGCGCGACATGTTGCGCCGGCGCCGGACGCCGGCAGCCGCGGGCCGGGCGATGCCGCTCGCGGATTCGCGCCCGTCGTCGCGGTGAGAGCGGATCGATGAGTACGATTACCGCCGAACGCGCACCGTCGCGCAAACGCAACTGGCTGCCCGAGCCGAAGCATTGGGTCGGGCAGGCCGGGCTGTGGACGTTCACGGCCGCGCTGATCGCCATTCACCAGGGCAAGGTGCTGACGCTCGCGTTTCCGGTGCTGGCCATCGCGGTCGGCATCTGGCTGTATTTCAAGAGTCCGGCGCGCTATGTCGGCTTCATGTGGTGGGTGTGGTTCCTGAGCCCGGAAGTGCGGCGGCTTGCCGACTGGTCGAAGGGCGCGTTCACGCCGACGAGCCTGATCCAGGTCGCGCCGCTCGCGGTGACGATGATCGCCGGCCTCGGGCTGATCCGGCATTACCGCGTGCTCGCGCAGCGGCGCGGGATCCCGATCCTGCTGATGCTGTTCGGGCTCGCGTACGCGTACCTCGTCGGGATCGTGTCGAGCGGCGTGATGGCCGCGACCTACGACCTGGCGAACTGGGTGTACCCGGTGCTGATCGGCTTTCACATCATGGTCAACGCGCGCGACTACCCCGAGTACCGCGACGTGCTGCTGTCCACGTTCATGTGGGGCATGCTCGTGATGGGCGTGTACGGCGTCGTGCAGTACTTCGTGATGCCGCAGTGGGACGTGCTGTGGATGATCGGTTCCGACATGGGCTCGCAGGGCGAGCCGGTGCCGTACGGCGTGCGCGTGTTCAGCACGATGAACTCGTCGGGGCCGTTCGCGTTCGCGATGATGGGCGCGCTGGTGTTCGTGCTCGCGGCGCCGCAGAAGATCCGCTGGTTCGCCGGGGCAGCCGGCTTCGTGTCGTTCGCGCTGTGTCTCGTGCGCTCGACGTGGGGCGGCTGGGTGATCGCGCTCGCGATCCAGCTCGCGCAGTCGAACAACCGCGTGCGGATGCGGATCCTGATCAGCGGTGTCGTGCTGGTCGGGCTGTGCGTGCCGCTGCTGACCGTCGGGCCGGTGGCCGATCGGCTCGGCGCGCGTCTGCAGTCGATCACGAACCTGAAGGACGACCGCAGCTACGACGACCGCAACAAGTTCTACGCCACCTTCGCACAGACCGCGTTCACCGACGTCGCCGGCGAAGGGATGGGCGCGACGGGTGCATCCACGAAGCTGTCGAGCGACAGCGGCGAGCTCGGCAAGTACGGCAGCTTCGACAGCGGCGTGATGAACGTGCCGTTCGTGCTCGGCTGGCCCGGCACGCTGCTGTATCTCGCCGGCGTCGTGATGCTGTTCGGCCGCACGCTGCGCGCGGCGTTCAAGCTGCGCAAGGACAAGTTCGTCGGTGCGTGCCTGAGCCTGTGCCTGTCGACCTTCGCGATGCTCGTGTTCACGAACTCGCTGATCGGCACAGGCGGCCTGCTGATGTTCACAGCCATTTTTTCGATTCTTTCCGCGGCGCACTGGCAAAAGGCACAACGCCTGCTGGGCGCCGCGCGTTTACGGGGAGGCGACCATTGAGAATCGCGATCGTCACGCACGTCGTGCGACATAACGACGGGCAGGGCCGCGTCAATTACGAAATCGCGCGCGCGGCGCTGGCCGAGAACTACGAGGTCACGCTGGTCGCGTCGCATGTCGCGCCCGAGCTGCTGGCCGACCCGCGCGTGCGCTGGGTGCCGGTGAAGGTCGGCGGCTTCTGGCCGTCGAATCTCGTCAAGCAGCAGGTGTTCGCGCTGAAGAGCGCGGCCTGGCTGCGCGCGCACCGCAGCGAATACGACGTGCTGCACGTGAACGGCTTCATTTCGTGGATCAAGGCCGACGTGAATACCGCGCACTTCGTGCACGGCGGCTGGTTCAAGAGTCCGTACTATCCGTTCGGGCCGACGAAGGGGCTGTGGTCGGCTTACCAGTATGTCTATACGCGCGTGAACACCACGCTCGAACGCTGGGCGTACCGGCGTTCGCGCGCGATCACGGCCGTATCGCAGAAGGTGGCCGACGAAATCGCCGGGCTCGGCATCGACAGCCGCAAGATCAGCGTGATCTACAACGGCGTCGACGCCAGCGCGTTCGCGGGCGCACAGGCCGACCGTGCGGCGTTCAAGCTGCCGGACGATGCGTTCCTGCTGCTGTTCGTCGGCGACCTGCGCACGCCGCGCAAGAACCTCGGCACCGTGCTGAAGGCGCTGACGAAGCTGCCGGCGAACGTGCACCTGGCGGTGGCCGGCTACCTGCCGGGTAGCCCGTACCCGGAGGAAGCGCGCGCGCTCGGCATCGATTCGCGCGTGCATTTCCTCGGTCTCGTGAAAAACATGCCGACGCTGATGCGCTCGGTCGACGCCTACGTGTTCCCGTCGCGCTACGAAGCGATGAGCCTGTCGCTGCTCGAGGCGATGGCGGCCGGGCTGCCGGTCGTCACCGCGCGCACGGCGGGCGGCGCGGAAATCATCACGCGCGAGTGCGGGATCGTGCTGGAGGATCCGGACGATCCCGCGGCGCTCGCGCAGGCGATCGGCTCGCTCGCGGCGTCGCGCGACACCTGTCGCGCGATGGGCGAAGCCGCCCGCGAACTGATGACCCGTTTCGGCTGGGCGCACATGGGCGCCCAGTATGTCGCGCTCTACCGGCGCATCGGCCAACCCACGCAGCCGTCCGCCTTCGAGCGGGCGGAGCATGCAGTCACGCAGGAGCAAACGTGATGTCCCAATCTTCCCGGCCGATCAAATCGTTGCAAATCGGCATGCACTGGTTCCCCGAACGCGCGGGCGGCCTCGACCGGATGTACTACTCGCTCGTCGGCGCGCTGCCGGGCGCGGGCGTCGAGGTGCGCGGGCTCGTCGCCGGCTCGCCGAAGGTTGCCGACGACACGGACGGCGCGATCCAGGGCTTCGGCCCCGCATCGGAGTCGCTCGCGCGCCGGATGCTCGCCGCGCGGCGCGCGCTGCGCGAGGAGATCCGCAGCGAGCGACCGGACGTGATCTCGTCGCACTTCGCGCTGTACACGTTCCCGGGCCTCGACGTCACCCGCGGGATTCCGCAGGTGTCGCACTTCCAGGGGCCGTGGGCCGACGAAAGCCAGGTCGAGGGCGCCGCGTCGCTCGGCCAGCGCGCGAAGCGCTATCTCGAACAGGCCGTCTATACGCGCTCGTCGCGGTTGATCGTGCTGTCGCAGGCGTTCGGCCAGATCCTGACGAACCGCTACGGGATCGATCCGTCGCGTGTGCGGGTGATTCCCGGCTGCGTCGATACCGCGCAGTTCGATACGCCGCTCACACCGGCCGAGGCGCGGCACAAGCTGCAACTGCCGCAGGACCGGCCGATCGTGCTGGCCGTGCGCCGGCTCGTGCGGCGCATGGGGCTGGAGGACCTGATCGATGCGATCGGCCTGCTCAAGCACCGTCACCCCGACGTGCTGCTGCTGATCGCCGGCAAGGGCAAGATCGGCGAGGAACTGCAGCAGCGCATCGATGCGGCCGGGCTGCAGGACAACGTGAAGCTGCTCGGCTTCGTGCCCGACAACCATCTCGCGGCGCTGTACCGCGCGGCGACGGTCAGCGTCGTGCCGACGGTCGCGCTCGAAGGCTTCGGGCTGATCACCGTCGAATCGCTCGCGTCCGGCACGCCCGTGCTGGTCACGCCGGTCGGCGGGCTGCCGGAGGCGGTGGCCGGGCTGTCCGACGATCTCGTGCTGCCGTCCACGGGCGCGGATGCGATCGCGGAAGGGCTCGGTGGCGCGCTGTCGGGCGCGATCACGCTGCCCGACGAGGCTGCATGCAAGCGCTATGCACGTGATCATTTCGACAACGCGGTGATCGCGCGGCGCGTGGCCGGCGTGTACGAAGAGGCGATCCAGGCGGCAGGCTGAGTGCGCCGCGGCGCGCAGCCTGCGCGCCGAACCGAAGGCCGAACCGGCGCGCGTGCGCGGCCGGTTCGCGTGC
>NZ_JAAGPE010000166.1:0-22212 GCF_017104605.1 Burkholderia sp. Ac-20384
GGCGTTCGAGGCGGCGTGGCTCGACGCGGCGCCCGGCTACGCGGCGTGCGTCGCGTGGACGCGTGCGTGAGCCGGGATCCGCGCGCGGCGCTCATTCGAGCGGCGCGTCGTTCGGCGCCGCATAGCGCGCCTTGATCACGTCGCTCATCGCGAAGTCGAACGACAGCCCCTTCGGCGGCACCGGCTTCGTGAACCACTTGTCGTACAGCGCGTCGATCTCGCCGCGCTTCATCAACTGCATGAGCACGCCGTCGACGAGCGCCTTGAACTGCGGATCGTCCTTGCGCAACATGAACCCGTAGGCTTCCGACGATTGCGGCGTGCCGACGATCTGCCAGTCGGCCGGTTTCGCCGCGAGCTGGCGCACGCCCGCGAGCAGCACGTCGTCCATCATGTACGCGGCCGCACGGCCCGATTCGAGCGTGAGGCGTCCTTCGCCGTAGTCCTTCGCGCTGATGATCCGCATGTTCATCTTTTTTTCCTCGTTCATCTTGCGCAGCAGGCGTTCGGACGTCGTGCCCTGGTTCGTCACGACCGTCTTGCCGGCGAGGTCGGGGAAGTCGCGGATGCCGGAGTTCGTGCGCGTGAGCAGGCGCGTCGTCGCGACGAAGAAGGTGGTCGAGAACGCGACCTGCGCGTGACGCGCGGCGAGGTTCGTGGTCACGCCGCATTCGAGATCGACAGTGCCGTCCTGCACGAGCGGAATGCGGTTCTGCGACGTGACGGGGATGAAGCGCACCTGCAGGTCGGGCTTGCCGGTGCGCGCTTTCACGGCGGCGATCACGCGGTCGCACAGGTCTTGCGAGAAGCCGATGACCTTGCCGTTCGCGTCGGCGTAGGAGAACGGCACCGACGTTTCGCGGTGGCCGATCGAGATCAGGTTGCTCTGCCGGATTTTCTCGAGCGTGCCCGACAGCGGCTCCGCGGCGAGCGACGCGCCGCATGCGAGTGCGCACGCGGCGAACAGCAGGGGGCGGACGAATCGGGCGGCGAATCGTGGCGGGAAGGGCATGGCGGTCTCCGTAGCGAATGATGATCCGTATGTTGCCAAAGACAAAATAATTGCAACAACTGTTAAGCGTCTGATCACACGGGCCGATTCGGCGGGCCGCGCCGGGCATCAGGGAAACTCCTGAGTCGAAATCGGTGAAATACGGGTTGTCTAGACAAGTTGGCGTGGCTACACTTCAATCCATTCCGAACTTGTCTAGACAGGATTGCTCACATGATTACGTTGACCCCCGGCCACCTGACCCTCCCGCAACTGCGCCAGATCGCACGCGAATCCGTGCAACTGACGCTCGATCCGGCCAGCTTCGCGAAGATCGACGCCGGCGCGAAGGCCGTCGCCGACATCGCCGCGAAGGGCGAGCCGGCCTACGGCATCAACACCGGCTTCGGCCGCCTGGCCAGCACGCACATCCCGCACGACCAGCTCGAACTGCTGCAGAAGAACCTCGTGCTGTCGCACGCGGTCGGCGTGGGCGAGCCGATGGCACGCTCGTCGGTGCGCCTGCTGATGGCACTGAAGCTGTCGAGCCTCGGCCGTGGCCACTCGGGCATCCGTCGTGAAGTGATGGACGCGCTGATCAAGCTGTTCAACGCGGACGTGCTGCCGCTGATCCCGGTGAAGGGCTCGGTCGGCGCATCGGGCGACCTGGCACCGCTCGCGCATATGTCGGCCGTGCTGCTGGGCGTCGGCGAAGTGTTCATCCGCGGCGAGCGTGCAAGCGCACTCGACGGTCTGCGTGTCGCGGGCCTCGCGCCGCTGACGCTGCAGGCGAAGGAAGGCCTGGCGCTGCTGAACGGCACGCAGGCATCGACCGCGCTGGCGCTCGACAACATGTTCTCGATCGAAGACCTGTACCGCACCGCGCTCGTCGCGGGCGCGCTGTCGGTCGACGCGGCTGCCGGTTCGGTGAAGCCGTTCGACGCACGCATTCATGAACTGCGCGGCCACCAGGGCCAGATCGACGCGGCTGCGTCGTATCGCGACCTGCTCGCAGGCTCACCGATCAACCAGTCGCACCTCGACTGCGACAAGGTGCAGGACCCGTACAGCCTGCGCTGCCAGCCGCAGGTGATGGGCGCGTGTCTGGACCAGATGCGCCATGCAGCCGACGTGCTGCTGGTCGAAGCGAACGCCGTGTCGGACAACCCGCTGATCTTCCCGGATACCGGCGAAGTGCTGTCGGGCGGCAACTTCCACGCCGAACCCGTCGCGTTCGCGGCCGACAACCTCGCGCTCGCCGCATCGGAAATCGGCGCACTGGCCGAACGCCGCATCGCGCTGCTGATCGACGCGACGCTGTCGGGCCTGCCCCCGTTCCTCGTGCGTGACGGCGGCGTGAACTCGGGCTTCATGATCGCCCACGTGACGGCGGCGGCACTCGCATCAGAAAACAAGACGCTCGCGCACCCGGCGTCGGTCGACTCGCTGCCGACTTCCGCGAACCAGGAAGACCACGTGTCGATGGCGACGTTCGCCGCGCGCAAGCTCGCCGACATCGCGGACAACACGAAGCACATCCTCGCGATCGAACTGCTGGCCGCCGCGCAAGGCGTCGACCTGCGCGCGCCGTACCACACGAGCCCGAAGCTGGCGCCCGTGATGGAAACGATCCGCGGCAAGGTCGCGCACTACGAACTCGACCACTACTTCGCACCGGACATCGCGGTGATCGCGAAGCTGGTCGGCGAGCGTGCGTTCGCGAAGGTCGCGCCGTTCTCGTTCGCGTCGGAACAGTAAGCCCATGAGCGCGCCGGTCTACCAGGAGATCAAGGATTTCATCCTGGGCCGCATCCACGCAGGCGAGTGGGAGGAGGGCGATCAGGTGCCGTCCGAGAACGAGCTGGCGCGCGAATTCAAGGTGGCGCGCATGACCGTCAACCGCGCGTTGCGCGAGTTGACGGCCGAGCAGGTGCTCACCCGGATGAAGGGGGCCGGTACCTACGTCGCGCGGCCGAAGTACGAGTCGACGCTGGTGGCGATCCGCAGCATCTCGGAGGAAGTCGGTGCACGCGGGCATGCGTATCACGCCAGCGTGCTCGGCCTCGACACGATCCGCGCCGACGAGGCGCTCGCCGACGAGATGCAGGTCGCCGTGCGCACGAAGCTGTTTCATTCGCAGGTGCTGCACTTCGAGAATGACGAGCCCGTGCAGCTTGAAGAACGATGGGTGAATCCGGCGGTCGCGCCGGATTACGCCGAGCAGGATTTCACGAACACGACGCCGAACCTGTACCTGATGCGCGCGGCTCCGCTGCAGCGCGTCGAGTACCGGATCGAAGCGGCGGCCCCGGCGCCGGAGCGGCGCGAGCAGCTGCGGATGGACGACGTCGAGCCGTGTCTGGTTTTACATCGACGCACCTGGTCGCAGGGCGTCGTCGCCTCGGTGGCGAATCTGTGGCATCCCGGCAGCCGATACCGCTTCACCGGGCATTTCTGATTCCTATTTGATATTCATTTTCCTTCGGGAGCAGTCGTCATGAACCATCCGAAACACATCGATCCCCGTCTCGATCCGACCCGCACGATCCGTGCGCCGCGCGGCAGCGAGAAAGTCTGCAAGACCTGGCTGGCCGAAGCGGCCTACCGGATGATCCAGAACAACCTCGACCCGGAAGTCGCCGAGCATCCGCATGCGCTCGTCGTGTACGGCGGCATCGGCCGCGCGGCACGCAACTGGGAATGCTACGACCAGATCCTCGCGTCGCTGAAGGATCTCGAAGAGAACGAGACGCTGCTGATCCAGTCGGGCAAGCCGGTCGGTGTGTTCCGCACGCACAAGGATGCGCCGCGCGTGCTGCTCGCGAACTCGAACCTCGTGCCGCACTGGGCGAACTGGGATCACTTCCACGAGCTCGACCGCAAGGGCCTGATGATGTACGGCCAGATGACGGCCGGCAGCTGGATCTACATCGGCAGCCAGGGCATCGTTCAGGGCACCTATGAAACGTTCTTCTCGGTCGCGAACCAGCACTTCAACGGCGATCCGTCGGGCCGCTGGATCCTGACGGGCGGCCTCGGCGGCATGGGCGGCGCGCAGCCGCTGGCCGCGACGATGGCCGGCTTCTCGATGATCGCGGTCGAATGCGACGAGACCCGTATCGACTTCCGCCTGAAGACGCGCTACGTCGACAAGAAGGCGACGACGCTCGACGAAGCGCTCGGCATGATCGAAGAAGCGAAGCGCACCGGCAAGCCGGTGTCGATCGGCCTGCTCGGCAACGCGGCCGACGTGTTCCCGGAACTCGTCAAGCGCGGCATCACGCCGGATTGCGTGACCGACCAGACGAGCGCGCACGACCCGATCAACGGCTACCTGCCGCAAGGCTGGACCGTCGCGCAATGGCGCGAAGCGCAGAAGGTCGATCCGCAGAGCATCGTGAAGGTCGCGAAGCAGTCGATGGCCGTGCAGGTGCAGGCGATGCTGGATCTGCAGGAACGCGGCGCGGCGACGCTCGACTACGGCAACAACATCCGCCAGATGGCGCTGGAAATGGGCGTCGAGAACGCGTTCGACTTCCCGGGCTTCGTGCCGGCGTACATCCGCCCGCTGTTCTGCGAAGGCAAGGGCCCGTTCCGCTGGGTCGCGCTGTCGGGCGATCCGGAAGACATCTACAAGACCGACCAGAAGGTGAAGGAGCTGATCCCCGACGATCCGCACCTGCACAACTGGCTCGACATGGCACGTGAACGCATCGCGTTCCAGGGCCTGCCGGCGCGTATTTGCTGGGTCGGCGTGAAGGATCGCTATCGCCTCGGCCAGGCGTTCAACGAGATGGTCAAGAACGGCGAACTGAAGGCCCCGATCGTGATCGGCCGCGACCACCTCGACACCGGCTCGGTCGCCAGCCCGAACCGCGAGACGGAATCGATGAAGGACGGTTCGGACGCAGTCAGCGACTGGCCGCTGCTGAACGCACTGCTGAACACCGCAGGCGGCGCCTCGTGGGTGTCGCTGCACCATGGCGGCGGTGTCGGCATGGGCTTCTCGCAGCACTCGGGCGTCGTGATCGTCGCCGACGGTACCGCCGAAGCGCACGAGCGTCTCGGCCGCGTGCTGCTGAACGACCCGGCGACGGGCGTGATGCGCCATGCGGATGCCGGCTACGAACTCGCGCAGCAGACGGCCCGCGAAGCCGGCCTGAAGCTGCCGATGCTCGGCCGCTGAGCATGACGGCGCTCCACCAGGCGCCGGTGAACGCGACGATGATCCGCGCAGCGGATCTCGTCGCGTCGCCATGGAAGAACGGCGGCGGCGTGACGCGTGAAATCGGTGCGTTCCCTCCGGGCGCCGCGCTCGACGCGTTCGCGTGGCGCGTGAGCGTCGCGGACGTCGGCACGGCCGGCCCGTTCTCGCGTTTCGACGGGATCGACCGCACGCTGGTGCTGCTGTCCGGCGCGGGCATGACGCTCGCCGAGGAAGGCGGCGCCCGCCACGTGCTCGACGCACCGCTGGCCCGCGCAGATTTTGCGGGCGAGGCGGCGATCGACGCGACGCTGCATGACGGCGCGACGCGCGACTTCAACCTGATGACGCGCCGGTCGGCCGCGCGCGGCGCGCTCGACGTGTGGCGCGCAGGCGCGCACCGCATCGAGCATGCCGATACCGTGCTGCTGTATTGCGCGGCCGGCGAAGCCGCCGTTGAAATCGACGGCACGCGCTACACCCTGGAAGAAATGGACACGTTGCGGCTCGACGGGCCGCGGCGTGCGTTTGACGTCGTCGTGAGCGGGAGCGGCGCGTTGCTCGCCGTGTCGCTCGCCATCGGCGAACGAGACTGAACGCATGAAACCGACTGTCTGGCATCACATGAGGCTGTGTCCGCACGGCCATCCTGACGAGACGATCGACGACGCGGCGATCGCCGTCGACGAAACCGGCACGATCGTCTGGCTCGGCGCGATGTCCGCGCTGCCGCACGGTTATGCCCACTGGCAACGCGAGGATCTGCACGGCGCGTGGGTGACGCCGGGCCTCGTCGACTGCCATACGCACCTCGTGTACGGCGGCACGCGTGCCGACGAATTCGCGCAGCGCCTCGCGGGCGTGAGCTACGAGGAAATCGCGCGGCAGGGCGGCGGGATCGTGTCGACGGTGCGCGCGACGCGCGCGGCCGACGAGACGACGCTGTTCGTGCAGGCCGCCGCACGCCTGCAGCCGCTGCTTGCCGAAGGCGTGACCGCGATCGAGATCAAGTCGGGCTACGGGCTCGACCTCGCGAGCGAACGCAAGATGCTGCGCGTCGCTCGCCAGCTCGGCGAGCGTTTCCCTGTCACCGTCTACACGACCTTCCTCGGCGCACACGCGCTGCCGCCCGAATACGCGGGCCGCGCGGATGCGTACATCGACGAAGTGTGCGACCGGATGCTGCCGGCACTGGCCGACGAAGGGCTCGTCGACGCGGTCGACGTGTTCTGCGAACGCATCGGCTTTTCGCTCGCGCAGACCGAGCGCGTGTTCGAGGCCGCCACGCGGCGCGGGCTGCCCGTGAAGCTGCATGCGGAGCAACTGTCGAATGCGGGCGGCACGGCGCTGGCCGCGCGTTATCGCGCGCTGTCCGCCGATCACCTCGAATTTCTCGACGAAGCCGGCATCGAGGCGATGAAGGCAGCCGGTACGGTTGCCGTGCTGCTGCCCGGCGCGTACTACTTCATCCGCGAGACGCAATTGCCGCCGATCGAGCTGCTGCGCAAGCACGGCGTGCCGATCGCGCTCGCGACCGATCACAACCCCGGCACGTCGCCGCTCGAATCGCTGCTGCTGACGTTGAACATGGGCTGCACGCTGTTCCGCATGACGGTGCCCGAGGTACTGCAGGGCGTCACGCGCCATGCGGCCGCGGCGCTCGGCCGCGCGGATCGACACGGCGCGCTCGAGGTCGGTCGACAAGCCGACTTCGCCGCGTGGTCGGTCGGCTCGCTGGCGGAGCTCGCCTACTGGATCGGCCGGCCGCTGTGCGAGCAGGTCGTACGCGGCGGCACGACCGTGTTTCGCCGGATGAATGGATAGCCTCATGACCGACACCCTGTTGTTCGCAGACCATGCGTACCTGCCCGAAGGCTGGCGCCGTAACGTGCTGCTGCGCTGGGACGCGGCCGGCACGCTGACCGGCGTGACGCCCGACACCGACGCACCCGCTGGTGTCGCGCGCGCGGCCGGGCCCGTGATGCCCGGCATGCCGAACCTGCACTCGCACGCGTTCCAGCGTGCGATGGCGGGGCTCACCGAATATCGCGCGAATCCGTCCGACAGCTTCTGGAGCTGGCGCGACCTGATGTACCGCTTCGCGCTGAAGATCACGCCCGACGCGCTCGCGGCGATCGCGCGCTGGCTGTATGTCGAGATGCTCAAGTGCGGCTACACGTCGGTGTGCGAATTCCACTACGTGCACCACACGCAGGACGGCTCGCGCTATCCGCAGATCGCCGAGCTCGGCACGCGCGTGATCGACGCCGCGCGCGCGGCCGGCATCGGCATCACGATGTTGCCTGTGTCGTACCAGTTCGCCGGCTTCGGCGACAAGCCGCCGCGCGACGACCAGCGCCGTTTCATCAATACGCCCGACGGCCTGCTCGAGCTGCTCGACGCGATGCGTCGCGTGGCGCCGGAGCACGGCGGGCTGCGCTACGGCGTCGCACCGCACTCGCTGCGGGCGGTATCCGAGAACGGATTGCGCGTGCTGCTCGAAGGGCTGCCCGGCGATGCGCCCGTGCACATCCATATCGCCGAGCAGACGGCGGAAGTCGACGACTGCGTGCGTGCGTACGGTGCGCGCCCCGTGCAATGGCTGCTCGATCGCTTCGACGTCGATGCGCGCTGGTGCCTGGTGCACGCGACGCACGTCGACGCGGCCGAAACGGCAGCACTCGCGAAGCGTCGCGCGGTCGCCGGCCTGTGCCTGACGACCGAAGCAAATCTCGGCGACGGCGTGTTCCCGGCCGTCGACTATCTCGCGCAGGGTGGCGTGATCGGTGTCGGCTCGGACAGCCACGCGTCGGTCGACTGGCGCTCGGAATTGCGCCTGCTCGAATACGGGCAGCGGCTCGTGCATCGCGCGCGCAACGTGCTGGCGAGCGACACGCAGGCGCACGTCGCCGATCGCCTGTTCGACGCTTCGCTTGCGGGCGGTGCACAGGCCAGCGGGCGGCACGTCGGTGCGCTGCGCGAAGGGTGCCGCGCCGACTGGCTCGTGCTCGATCCCGATCATCCGGCGATCGCCGAACACGACAGCACGTCGTGGTTGTCGGGTATCGTGTTCGCGGAGCACGGCGACACGCCGGTGCTCGACGTCTACACGGGCGGCGAGCGCGTCGTGAGTGGCCGCCGTCATCGCGACGAAGCCGTCGCGTATGCCGACTACCGCGCCGCGCTGGCGCAACTGCTGCGCTGACGCGCGCAACCGGCGCACGCCGCAGGCGTGCGCCGGCAGACCTCCTACGGTGATGCGACATGACTGAACAACCGGCTGTATTCACGCTGAAGCAGGGCACGCTGCCGCTGCTGATCTCGATTCCGCACGCAGGCACGCACATCCCCGACGACATCGCCGCGACGATGACGCCCGACGCGCGCTTCGTCGACGATTGCGACTGGCATCTCGAACGGCTGTACGGATTCGCGGCCGACCTCGGCGCATCGATCCTCGTACCGTCGCACGCACGTTACGTCGTCGACCTGAACCGTCCGCCCGACAACGAGAACCTGTACCCGGGGCAGGACACGACGGGGCTCGTGCCGGTCGATACGTTCGACAAGGCGCCGCTGTATCCGGCGAATGCGCTGCCCGGCAACGACGAGATCATGCGTCGCCGCGACCGCTACTGGCTGCCGTATCACGAGGCGTTGCAAGGCGAGGTGGCCCGCCTGAAGCGCGAGCACGGCCGTGTGCTCGTGTGGGAAGCGCATTCGATCCGCTCGCACGTGCCGCGCTTCTTCGACGGCCGTCTGCCGGACTTCAACTTCGGCACGTCGAGCGGTGCGAGTGCCACGCCTGGCCTGGCAGAAGCGCTGGCCGCACGCGTGCTCGAACAGGGCGGCTACACGGCCGTCGCCAACGGGCGCTTCAAGGGCGGCTACATCACGCGTCACTATGGCGTGCCCGATACCGGCGTCGAGGCCGTGCAACTCGAGCTCTCGCAGATCACCTACATGGAAGAGACGCGTCCTTACGCGTACGACGAAACGCGTGCAGCGCGGATTGTGCCGCTATTGCAGACGCTCGTCGAAACCGCGCTCGCGCATCGTTGAGCGCGGGCCGCACGGATGCGGCAGCGCGGCGGAGCAGGCGCGTCGCAGCCCGCCGGCATGCAGCTTGCCGCACCGATGCAATGCACAACACGGCATCGATCCACGGGATCGATGCCGTTTTTTTTCGTGTCGCTTTCGTCTGACCGATGTCGTCATCGGTACCTGAAAATTTGACGCAATTTTTAGGTGATATAAGCTGAATGTCAGGAAGTCGTCACGCGTGCACTTGCGGCGGGGCCATCGATCGTGGCCGCACCGCGCCGGAATGCGCTGCGAGACACCTTGCCGACGTGTCGCCGCGCGGCATTGCCGCATGCGCTTCATCGCGACACGTGTCCTGCATTCATCAGTCAGTCGAGTACGATCGTGAAAGCCGCCAGCCCTTCGATACGCCGGACGCGAAGTCCGTCGGCGGGCGCGCCGCCTCAGGCCGGGCCGATCCGGCATGCTGATCGCGGCACGCGTGCCGCCGCTTTACGCGAGCCTCGTTTCTTCGCCATTTCCCATCGCGGCCTGCGCCGCTTCAATCTCGTGACCGCGCTCGTGTTCAGCGCGGTGCAGTGCGACGGCAGCGCATCGTTGTTGCCCTAGCGTCGTTTTCCGCTTCCGTTCCGGGTCGCACCGCCTGTTGCCGCATCGTCCGCGCGGCAGGATCGCGCATGGGCATGCGCCGCGTCGTGGTGCGCGTGTGCGTGTGCGGCGTCGGCGCGAACCGCCTTCATTGTTCCGTGTGCGACCGTATCGCGCGCGATTACCGGAGAGACCCCCATGCGTGCGCGCCCGATCGTAGCCGTCACCGCCGACCGCATCCTGCGCGGTGCGCATCCGAACCACACGGCGGGGGAAAAGTACCTGGCCGCGCTGGTTGACGGCGCCGGCGCGCTTGCATTCGTGCTGCCCGCGCTCGGCGCGCGCCAGCCGGCCGACGCGATCGTCGCGGCGATCGACGGGTTGCTGTTGACCGGCAGCTATTCGAACGTCGAGCCGCATCACTATGGCGGCACCGCGAGCGCGGCCGACACGCTGCACGACCCCGCACGCGATGCGACCGCGCTGCCGCTGATCCGCGCGGCGATCGACGCGGGCGTGCCCGTGCTCGCGATCTGTCGCGGCATGCAGGAGCTGAACGTCGCGTACGGCGGAACGCTGCACCAGCGGCTGCACGCGACGACCGGCTTCGACGATCACCGCGAGCGGCCCGCCGATCCGCTCGAACGGCAGTACGGTCCCGCGCACGTCGTGCAGTTCGCGCCGGGCGGCCTGCTGCAGCGGGTCGCGCGCGGCGCGCAGGCGGCGACGGTCAATTCGCTGCATGACCAGGGCATCGCGCAGCTCGGCGCGGGGCTCGTCGTCGAAGCCAGTGCGCCCGACGGACTCGTCGAGGCCGTCAGCGTGCGTGGCGCGCGCGCGTTCGCGCTTGGCGTGCAGTGGCATCCCGAATGGCGCTACGCGGAACAGCCGCTGTCGCGCGACATCTTCGCGGCATTCGGCGCGGCGTGCCGCGCGCGCATGGCGCATCGCATTCATGCAACCGGCGGCGCGATGGCGTCGCCGGCTGCATCCGACGTCGACTGATAGAGGCCGATCATGCAACCCGAACTGAGCGAATTCCTGCGACAGCACCGCATCACCGAGGTCGAGGCGATCATTCCCGACATGGCCGGCATTGCGCGCGGCAAGATCATTCCGCGCAACAAGTTCGAATCCGGCGAATCGATGCGCCTGCCGCAGGCCGTGATGGTGCAGACTGTCACCGGCGACTATCCGGAGGACGGCACGCTGACCGGCGTGACCGACCCCGACATGGTGTGCGTGCCCGATCCGTCGACGATCTGCCTGATTCCGTGGGCCGTCGACCCGACCGCGCAGGTGATCCACGATTGCGTGCACTTCGACGGCTCGCCGGTCGAGATCTCGCCGCGCTATGTGTTGCGACGCGTGCTCGACCTGTACAAGGCGAAGGGCTGGCAACCGGTCGTCGCGCCCGAGCTCGAGTTCTATCTCGTCGACATGAATGCCGATCCCGACCTGCCGCTGCGTCCGCCGGTCGGCCGCACCGGGCGTGCGGAGACCGGCCGGCAGTCGTATTCGATCGAGGCCGTGAACGAGTTCGATTCGCTGTTCGAGGATATCTACGAATATTGCGAGATGCAGGGGCTCGATATCGAGACGCTGATCCACGAGGTCGGCGCCGCGCAGATGGAGATCAACTTCGTGCATGGCGATGCGCTGTCGCTCGCCGACCAGGTGTTCCTGTTCAAGCGCACCGTGCGCGAGGCGGCGCTGCGCCACAACATGTACGCGACCTTCATGGCGAAGCCGATGCAGGACGAGCCCGGCTCCGCGATGCACATCCACCAGAGCCTGGCCGACGCGCGCACGGGGCGCAACCTGTTCTCCAACGAGGACGGTGCCGTGTCGCCGATGTTCCACAGCTATCTCGCGGGGCTGCAGAAGTACACGCCCGCGTTGATGCCGATCTTCGCGCCGTACATCAACTCGTATCGCCGCCTGTCGCGCTTCATGGCGGCGCCGATCAACGTGCAGTGGGGTTACGACAACCGCACGGTCGGTTTCCGCATTCCGCAGTCGGGCGCATCGGCGCGTCGCATCGAGAACCGGATCCCGGGCGTCGACTGCAATCCGTATCTCGCCTTCGCCGCGACGCTCGCGGCCGGCTATCTCGGCTTGACCCAGCAACTCGCACCGACCGAGCCGATCGCGTCGGACGGCTACAAGCTGCCGTACCAGCTGCCGCGCAATCTCGAGGAGGGCATCTCGCTGATGGCGGCCTGCACGCCGCTGGCCGGCATTCTCGGCGACAAGTTCGTGAAAGCGTACCTGGCGCTGAAGGACACCGAATACGAAGCGTTTTTCCGCGTGATCAGCTCGTGGGAACGCAGGCATCTGCTGCTGCACGTGTGAGCGTGCGGCACTGTTATCCGGAGGAAACATGACCGATCGAAACGAAGCTGTCTCACCGCATTCGACCGCGGACTATCGCGCGCTCGACGCCGCGCACCACATCCACCCGTTCTCTGACATGGGCGCGCTGAACCGCGCGGGCAGCCGCGTGATCGTGAAAGCCGACGGGGTCTACCTGTGGGACTCGGACGGCAACAAGGTGATCGACGGGATGGCCGGCCTCTGGTGCGTAAACGTCGGCTACGGCCGCAAGGCACTCGCCGACGCCGCGTATCGTCAGATCCAGGAACTGCCGTTCTACAACACGTTCTTCAAGACCACGCACCCGCCGGTGATCGAACTCTCCGCGATGCTCGCGGAAGTGTCGCCGAAGGGCTTCAACCACTTCTTCTACTGCAACAGCGGCTCGGAAGGCAACGACACCGTGCTGCGCCTCGTGCACCAGTACTGGCGCGTGCAGGGCCAGCCGCAGAAGAAGTATGTAATCTCGCGCAAGAACGGCTATCACGGCTCGACGATCGCGGGCGCCACGCTCGGCGGGATGGGCTACATGCACGAGCAGATGCCGTCGAAGGTCGAGAACATCGTACACATCGACCAGCCGTATTTCTTCGGCGAAGCGGCAGCCGGTGAAACGCCGGAAGCGTTCGGCCTGGCCCGCGCGCAGCAGCTCGAAGCGAAGATCCTCGAACTCGGCGCGGAGAACGTCGCCGCATTCATCGGCGAGCCGTTCCAGGGCGCGGGCGGCGTGATCTTCCCGCCGTCGACGTACTGGCCGGAAATCCAGCGGATCTGCCGCAAGTACGACATCCTGCTGGTGGCCGACGAAGTGATCGGCGGCTTCGGCCGCACCGGCGAATGGTTCGCACACCAGCATTTCGGCTTCGAGCCCGATCTCATCACGATGGCCAAGGGCCTCACGTCGGGTTACGTGCCGATGGGCGCCGTCGGCATTCACGAGCGCGTGGCGCGACCGATCATCGACAACGGTGAATTCAATCACGGCCTCACGTACTCGGGCCACCCGGTGGCAGCGGCCGTCGCGGTCGCGAACCTGAAGCTGCTGCGCGATGAAGGGATCGTCGCGCGCGTGAAGAACGATATCGGGCCGTACTTCCAGCGCCGGCTGCGCGATGCGCTGGGCGATCATCCGATCGTCGGTGAGATTGCGGGAGCGGGGCTGGTCGCGGGCGTTCAGCTTGCGCGCGACCGGGACCGGCGCGAGCGGTTCGGTGCGAACGTCGATATCGGCACGATCTGCCGCGACTTCTGCTTCAACGGCAACCTGATCATGCGTGCGACCGGCGACCGGATGCTGCTGTCGCCGCCGCTCGTGATTCGCGAGGCGGAAGTCGACGAGATCGTCGACAAGGCGAAGCGCGCGTTCGATGCGACGGCGGAGCGGGTGGGGGCGTCCGCATGAGCCGTCGTGGCGCAGGCCGGGGTTACACGTGGTCGTAGCGCTGCAGATCGAATTCGATGATGCGCGCGACGCAAGCCGTGATGGTCGTCGTTCCGGTCTCGAGGACGAGTTCAGCGGAGACGGGTGCTTCGTATGGATCGGAGATACCGGTGAACTGGCGTGTCTGACCGGTCATCGCTTTTGCGTAGAGGCGCTTCGGGTCCCGTGCGGAGCAGGTCTCGATGTCGGTCTGCAGGTAGATTTCCACGAATCGCTCGCTGCCGATGATGTCTCGTGCCAGTTGCCGGTCGACGGCGTACGGCGAGATCAGCGCAACGATCACCGTGATGCCTTGAGCGTTCAGCAGCTTCGCTATTTCGGCGGTGCGTCGGCAGTTCTCCGCGCGGTCTTCGCGTGTGAAGCCGAGATCGGGCGACACACCCGTGCGGAGTTCGTCGCCGTCGAGAATGCAGACGGGGATCTGGTGTTCGCGAAGGTGGGCTGCGACCTGGCGCGAAAGGGTGGATTTGCCGGCGCCGCTCAGACCGGTTAACCACAAGGTATGTGACGTGGACAGTGTCATGGCTTCGTCGGAACCGTGCGCACGGGCCACGTCGTGCGTGAGCCTGCACACCCGGTCGTGTTGACTGGAATGGGGGCCGGCATTGCCTCGGTCGGCCGTTATTGTGGGTCGATTCTATGCAGCCACTATCAGACAGATGTTACGAATTAGTTACCGCGTATTACAAATATCCGGCCACTGGGGGGCGCGCCGCGGTGTCGAGTGCGCGGATTGTAGGGGAAGTGTGTGGGGGAGCGATACGCGGCGTCCAGCATGAGTTGGCGGCCCGGCGCCGAGCCGGACATGGAACGCCGTGGCGCCAAAACGAAAAGGCCCTGCGTCGTGAGACGCAGGGCCTTGAATTCTTTGGTGGGCGGTACTGGGATCGAACCAGTGACCCCTGCCGTGTGAAGGCAGTGCTCTACCGCTGAGCTAACCGCCCAAAGAAGAAAAGATTATGTCAGAGCTTTTGGGGTCTGTAAAGCCCTTTCTGCAATTTTTTCACGCCCCCGCGCAAGACCCGTTGGCCGTCGGCCAGCTCAGCCTGCCAGCGCGGGCAGGGCGTCGATCGACGCGCGGACGTAATCCGCGAAGCGCAGCGCCACGGGCTCAGTGGTGCCGCTGCGCTTCAGCGCGAGCGTGCGCGATTCGAGCGACGCATCCTTCAGCGGCCGGAACGCGAGCCGCTCGCTCTTCACCTGCTGCAGCACGCGCGGCACGAGCGCGATACCCATCCCGAACTCGATCATCGACAGGATCGTCTGCCACAGCCGTGCCTCGTGGCGGATCAGCGGGCTGAAGCCGGCATTCACGCACTGCGCGATGATCAGGTCGTGATAGTGGGGCGCCGCTTCGCGCGGAAACAGGATGAACGGCTCCGCGGCCAGCGCGGCGAGCGCGACCTGCTTGCGCTTCGCGAGCGGATGCGCGGCCGGCAGGCAGCACACGAACGGTTCCGCATAGACGGGCGTCGATTCGACCTCGGGCGGGAAGTGGCCCCAGTGCGCATAGCCGAGATCGATCTGGCCGCGCTGGATCGCCTGTACCTGCGCCTGCGTGTTCATTTCGCTCAGCACGACTTCGACACCGGGGTAGTCGGCCTCGAAGCGCCGCACGGCATCGGGCAGACCGCGATACAGCATCGAATGCACGAAGCCGATCCGCAGCCGGCCCGCGAGACCGGACGCGGAGCGCACCGTCAGGCGTTCGGCCTCGGCCGCCTGCAGCAGCAGCCGGCGCGCTTCGCCGAGCAGCACCTCGCCCGCGTTGGTCAGTGCGACGGTCTTGTTGGTGCGCGAGAACAACTGCACGCCGAGCGCGTCCTCGAACTTGCGGATGTCGAAACTCAGCGCCGGCTGCGAGATGAACAGGCGCTTCGCCGCGCGCCCGAAATGCAGCTCCTCGGCGACCGCCACGAAGTAGCGCAACTGCCTCAGTTCCATGGTGTCTCCTCGCGGCGTCGGCATCGATAAGCGATATCTATCGTACCGGATAAATCCTGTATTGGACGCTTATCGATCGCGCGCCTACGCTCTGCGGAAGGCTTTGCACGGGACTGGCCGGGCGCTGCGGCGCCGCTTCCAGCCGACGTGCAGGCAACCCAGGAGACGCACGCATGAACGACACCGCTCGCACGCCGGACACCGGCGCATCCAACATCCCCGACAGCCGGGGCATCAATTTCTTCACCGTCGATCCCGACCTCGGCGCGTTGCTGAAGCTGCATCTCGGCGATGCGCACTATGCCGAACTCGAGCCGCGGCTGCGCGCGCTCGGCGCACGCGTGTCGGACGAGCTTGACGCATGGGCATCGCGCGCGGACAAGCACCCGCCCGTGCTCGAGCACCGCAACCGGCGCGGCGAGGCCGTGCAGCGGATCGACAAGGATCCCGCGTATGTCGCGCTCGAACGCGTCGCGTATGCCGAGCTCGGGCTCGCGTCGCTGAGCCACGGGTCCGAATCGGTGCCGCCGCTCGTCAAGTACGCGCTGACGTTCCTGTTCGTGCAGGCGGAATTCGGCCTGTGTTGCCCGGTCAGCATGACCGATTCGCTGACGCGCACGCTGCGCCGCTTCGGCGATCCGGCGCTCGTCGCGCGCTACCTGCCGATGCTTGCGTCGCGCGATTTCGACACGCTGTACCAGGGCGCGATGTTCATGACCGAGCAGGCGGCGGGCTCCGACGTCGCCCGGATCGCGACGCGGGCGACGCGCGAGACGGACGCGCACGGCGAGACCGTCTGGCGCCTGACCGGCGACAAGTGGTTCTGCTCGAACGCGGACGCCGATCTCGCGATGGTGCTCGCGCGGCCCGACGGCGCGCCGGACGGCATCAAGGGCCTCGCGCTGTTCCTGCTGCCGAAGACGCTGCCGGACGGCACGCGCAACCGCTACCGGATCGTGCGCCTGAAGGACAAGCTCGGCAGCCGTTCGATGGCGAGCGGCGAGATCGCGCTCGAAGGCGCGCAGGCGTACCTGATCGGCGAGATCGGCCGCGGCTTTCACCAGATGGCCGACATGATCAACATGTCGCGGCTGTCGAACGGCGTGCGCGCGGCGGGGCTGATGCGGCGCGCGCTGAACGAAGCGCTGCACGTCGCCGCGCATCGCGAGGCCTTCGGCCGCAAGCTGATCGAGATGCCGCTGATGCAGCGTCAGTTGCTGAAGATGCTGTTGCCGGCCGAGGCCGCGCGCGCGATGTTCATGCAGATCGCGCTGCTGTTGCCGCAGGCCGATGCGGGCGACGAGCAGGCCGCGCGCTGCGTGCGGCTCCTGACACCGCTGATCAAGTTCCGCGCATGCCGCGATGCACGGCGCGTGACCGGCGATGCGATGGAAGTGCGCGGCGGCACCGGCTACATCGAGGAATGGAGCGACGCGCGCGTCGTGCGCGATGCGCACCTCGGCTCGATCTGGGAGGGCACGAGCAACATCGTCGCGCTCGACGTCGCGCGGGCCGCGCAGCGTGAGCAGGCGCTCGATGCGCTGCGCGCGTTCCTCAGCGACCGCCTCGGCGCGGCACCGCTGCCCGATGCGAGCCGCGCGGCGCTGCGGCGTATTCTCGCGCGCGCCTGCGACGCACTTATGCGGGTCGCGGCCGAAGGCGACGACGCTCGCGTGCGCCAGGCCGCATCCGCGCTGTACTACGCGAGCGCGGCCGTGCTGATGGCGTGCGAAGGCGTGCGGCTCGCGCCGGATTTCCGGCGGCTCGCGCTCGCGCACCTGGTTGTGCGCCACAAGCTGCTGCCGATCGATCCGCTCGCGCCGGCATCGCGCGACGACGAATCGGCCGCGTACGACGCACTGCTGCGCGGCACGCCGATCGCACTCGATACCGCGCTCGACCTGCTGCCGGAGGTCGAACGATGAGCCTGACGCGTGGTGCACTGGACGGCCTGAAGGTCGTCGACCTGAGCCGTGTGCTCGGCGGCCCGTACTGCACGCAGGCGCTCGCCGACCACGGCGCGACGGTGGTCAAGATCGAGCCGCCGGACGGCGACGAGACGCGTGGCTGGGGGCCGCCGTTCCTCGGCGAAACCGCGTGGTATTTCATGGGCGTGAACCGCAACAAGGAAGGGCTCGCGCTCGATCTGTCGCGCGACGAGGGGCGCGCGATCCTGTGGCGTCTGCTAGAAGAGGCCGACGTGCTCGTCGAGAACTTCAAGCCCGGCACGCTCGCGCGTTGGGGGATGGACTACGCACGCGACCTGCAGCCGCGTTTCCCGCGCCTGATCCACTGCGCGGTGACGGGCTTCGGCGAAGACGGCCCGCTCGGCGGGCTGCCCGGCTACGACGCGGTGATCCAGGCGATGGCGGGGCTGATGAGCGTCAACGGCGAGCGCGACGGCGACGCGACGCGCATCGGTCTGCCGATCGTCGACATGGTCACGGGCCTCAATGCACTTGCGGGCATCCTGCTGGCGCTCGCGGAGCGCGAGAAGAGCGGGCAGGGCCAGTCGATCGACATCGCGCTGTACGACTGCGGCGTGTCGCTGCTGCATCCGCACCTGCCGAACTTCTTCGGTTCGGGGCGCGTGCCGGAGCGCAGCGGCAACGCGCATCCGAACATCGCGCCGTACGACAGCTATCGCACGGCGACCGTGCCGATCTTCCTCGCGATCGGCAACGACCGGCAGTTCGCGCGGCTCGTCGCGCATCTCGGCGTGCCGGCGCTCGCAAGCGATCCGCGCTTCGTCGACAACCGCAGCCGCTGTGCACATCGGCCCGAGTTGAAGGCCGAACTGGAAGCACGGCTCGCCGCGCATGCATGCGAGCCGCTCGCTCGCGACCTGATGGCGGCGGGCGTGCCGTGCGGGCCGGTGCGAACGGTCGCCGACGTCGCGCACGATCCGCATGCGCTGCACCGGAACCTGTTCGTCGAGATCGGCGCGTATCGCGGCACGGCGTCGCCGGTGAAGCTGTCGCGTACGCCGGCCACCTATCGTTCGCCGCCGCCCGAGCTGGGCGGCGACACGCGCGCGGTGCTCGATCGCCTCGGCGTCGATCCCGCGCTCCAGCAGCAACTGCTCGACGCCGGCGTGCTGAGGGAGGCCCCCGGCTAGGCGCCGCCGACCGACACGACGCCGCCGGCCGGCGGCGCGATGCCGGCCACCCGGGAAAGGCGCGCGACAGTCGCGCCCCCGACACGCAAACATGGAGACATCGATGAGCCGTCAGCAATCCCCGACTGCCGCACCGCAACCGCAACCGCAACCGCAACCGCAACCGCAACCGCAACCGCAACCGCAACCGCAACCGCAACCGCAACCGCGGCCCGGCCGCGCCGCCTTCGCGGCGTTCGTCGGTACCACGATCGAGTGGTACGACTTCTACATCTACGGCACGGCGGCAGCGCTCGTGTTCGGCAAGGTGTTCTTTGCGAGCACGATGGATCCCGGCGTCGCGACGCTGCTGGCGTTCGTCACGTTCTGGGCCGGCTTTGCCGCGCGACCGCTCGGCGGCATCGTGTTCGGGCATCTCGGCGATCGAGTCGGCCGCAAGACCGCGCTCGTGATCACGCTGGTGATGATGGGGCTGGCCACGACCGGCATCGGCCTGTTGCCCGGCTATGCGCAGATCGGCGTCTGGGCGCCGGCCGGCCTCGTCGTGCTGCGCGTGCTGCAGGGCATCGCGGTCGGCGGCGAGTGGGGCGGCGCGGTGCTGATCGCGAGCGAGAACGCGCCGAAGCATCGCAGCATCCTGTATGCGGCGTTCGCGCAGCAGGGCTCGCCCACCGGCAACCTGCTCGCGACTGCCGCGTTCTTCGCGCTGAGCGCGCTGCCGACGCCGTCATTCCTGATGTGGGGCTGGCGCATTCCGTTCCTGCTGTCGGCCGTGCTCGTGATCATCGGCATGGTGATCCGGCTGAAGCTCGAGGAGTCGGCCGACATGCAGCGCGTGCTCGCACGCAAGCGCACCGTGAAGCTGCCGCTGCGCGACGTCGTGCGCGATCACTGGGTCGTCGTGCTGCTCGCGGCCGGCACGCTGCCGGTGATCAACGTCACGTACTTCCGCAGCACGTTCGCGCTGTCGTGGGCGACCAAGGAGCTCGGGTACGCGCAGGGCACGTTCCTCGGCATCCTGTCGATTTCGCTCGTCGTGCAGTTCCTGATGCAGCCGGTCGGCGCGTGGTTCGTGTCGAAGGTCGACATGCGCCGCGCGATGTGCTGGATCCTGATTCCGGAAATCGTGCTGATGCCCGTGATGTTCCATGCGCTCGCGACGCGTTCGTACTGGGTGGCCGTCGCAGGCATGTGCATCTCGACGATTCCGTCGGCGATGTTCTATGGCGCGGTCGGCGGCGTGCTCGCACGTGTGTTCCCGGCGAACATCCGCTACACGGGCCTGTCGCTCGCGTACCAGCTGAGCGCGCTCGTCGTCGGCGGCGGCACGCCCGTGCTCGCGCAGGCGATCCTCAATTCGACCGGCAGCATCGTCGGCGTTGCGGTTGCGTCGGGGCTTTACGCGTTCGTGTCGCTCGTCTGCATGCTGGCGCTGCTGAATCGCACCGGATATCGCGCGGACGAACTGTCGACGGCCGAACGCAGCGACGCGGCCGAATGGGGCACCGAAGGCGGCGGCGCGGAACCCGCGGTCGACGGGAACACGCAGCCAGGCGAGGGCGGCGCGCTGAAGCCGGCCGGTTGAGCGGCGCGGCATACCGCCCCGCGCGTTCCCAAAAGAAAACGGCACCGTGCGAAACACGGTGCCGTCTTTCCCGGAGCGCGTGGCCGGCAACTTGCGCCGGCCGCGCGGTAACGCGTCTTCAGCCTTCCGTCGGCGGCACGTAGCCGGACGCCTGGTCCGCGCCGTCGCCGAAGAAGTACTTCTCGGTCTGCTTCATCAGGTACTGGCGCGCGCGCGGGTCGGCCATGTTCAGGCGGTTTTCGTTGATCAGCATCGTCTGCTGCTTCAGCCAGCCTTGCCACGCTTCCTTCGAGACGCTCTCGTAAATGCGCTTGCCGAGTTCGCCCGGCAGCGGCGGGAAATCGAGGCCTTCGGCTTCCTTGCCGAGCTTCGCGCATTGGATCATTCGAGCCATCGTGTACTTCTCCTGTAATCGGTCTGGGGGAGGGCAGTCGTGCCTGCGCTCAGAGCTGTTTCATCAGCACGAGCGACTTGCGCTGCCAGTTATAGAGTTTGCGGCGGTCTTCCGGCAGGTCGTCGACGCTGACCTTGACGAAGCCGCGCTTGAGGAACCAGTGCTCGGTGCGCGTCGTGAGCACGAAGATATGCGTGAGGCCGCGCGCGCGGGCGCGCTGCTCGATGCGCTTGAGCAGGCGTTCGCCGTCGCCCGAGCCCTGCGCTTCCGGCGCGACCGTCAGGCACGCCATCTCGCCGATCTTCTCCTGCTGGTACGGATACAGCGCCGCGCAGCCGAACAGCACGCCATCGTGCTCGATCACCGAGAAGTGGTCGATGTCGCGTTCGATCTGGTGGCGGCCGCGTCGCACCAGCGTGCCGTCCGACTCGAGCGGCTCGATCAGCGACAGGATGCCGCCGACGTCGTCCGGCGTCGCTTCGCGCAGGCTCTCGAGGTTCTCGTACGAGATCATCGTGCCGACGCCGTCGTGCAGGAACAGTTCGAGCAGCATGCTGCCGTCGAGCGATTGCGGGATCAGGTGCGCCCGGGTCACGCCGCCGCGGCACGCGCGGATCGAATGCTTCAGGAAGAACGCGTCGTCGCCCTGGATGTTGCCGGAATCGAGCAGCTCGGCCGCCGCGTCGAGCGACATTTCGCGGATCAGCTCGCCTTCGTCGTCGACGATGCCGGGGCCTTCGGTCAGGAACACGATCTTGTCGGCGCGCAGCGCGATCGCGGCGGCCGACGCCACGTCTTCCATCGACAGGTTGAACGCTTCGCCGGTCGGCGAGAAGCCGAGCGGCGACAGCAGCACGAGCTTGCGGCTCGAGAGCGAATGACGGATCGATTCGGCGTCGATCTTGCGCACGATGCCCGTATGCGCGAAATCGACCCCGTCGAGAATCCCCACCGGCCGCGCGGTCACGAAGTTGCCCGACACGACGCTGATGTGCGCGTGCGCCATCGGCGAGTTCGGCAGACCCTGGCTGATCGCGGCCTCGATGTCGAGACGCACTTCACCGGCCGCTTCCTTCGCGGATTCGAGTGCGCGCGCATCGGTGATGCGCAGCCCGTGCGAAAACTCGGATTCGACACCATGCAGGCTCAGCTGCTCCTCGACCTGCGGGCGCGAGCCGTGCACCAGCACGATCTGGATACCCATCGCCTGCAGCAGCGCGATGTCGGACACGAGCGCATTCAGCAGCCCCTGCTGCACCACCTCGCCGCCAAACCCCACGACGAACGTGCTGTTGCGGAACTTGTGGATATAGGGCGCGACGGAGCGCATCCAGTCGACGAACTGCGCGTGACTGGCGGCCGAGTCGTCGGCGGCCGGCGGCGTCGTGGCGCCGGTCTGGGCGGGGGGGAGGTCGGTTTGGGAATTCATGGGCGGGATTATAATGCGCCCCCATGTCGAATGTTTCTAAAAGTCCCGCGCCGACGCGGGCCAATACGCCGTCGGCCCGGCACCCGGATGGTGCGGCC
>NZ_JAAGPE010000167.1:0-21766 GCF_017104605.1 Burkholderia sp. Ac-20384
TGCGCGATGATCGGCTGCGTCGGCGCGGATGCGCACGGCGCTGCGCTGCGCGCGGGCCTCGAAGCCGAGGGGATCGACTGCGCGGGGCTCGCGACGAGCGCATCGGCGTCGACCGGCGTCGCGCTGATCGTCGTCGACGATGCGAGCCAGAACGCGATCGTGATCGTCGCGGGCGGCAATGGCGAGGTCACGACCGAGACGGTCGCACGGCAGGAAGCCGCACTGGCGTCGGCCGATGTGCTGATCTGCCAGCTCGAGACGCCGCCGGACACGGTATTCGCGGCGCTGTCGGCCGGGCGTCGGCTCGGCCGCACGGTGGTGCTCAATCCGGCCCCCGCCGTCGCACCGCTGCCGGACGGCTGGCTGCCGCTCGTCGATTACCTGATCCCGAACGAGGTCGAGGCGGCTGCGCTGACCGCGCTGCCGGTACGTGATCCGGCGGAGGCGGAAGCCGCCGCGCGCGTGCTGCAGGCCGGCGGCGCACGCAACGTGCTGGTGACGCTGGGCGCACGCGGCGTGCTTGCGCTGACGGCCGATGGCGCGGCTCGGCATTATCCGGCGCCGGCCGTGCAGGCCGTCGACACGACGGCGGCCGGCGATACCTTCATCGGCGGTTTTTCCGCGCGGCTCGCGGCCGGCGCGGATGTTGACACGGCCATCCGCTTCGCGCAACGCGCAGCGGCCCTGTCGGTCACGCGCGCGGGCGCGCAGCCGTCGATTCCAACGCTTGCCGAACTGACCGAATAGGGCCGGATCACGTATCGCGGCCGGCTCGTCGCCAACGACGGCCGGCCGCGTATCTGTGACGCTCGCCGGCAGCGGAGCACCTCCCATCACCTCGCTTCCAGGACACGCTGAAGCGCGCATTATTCGTTCAGCTGTTTGTAATAAACAGACGAATAATTCGAAAAAATAGCGGAAACACCATCAAGTTGTGCGGTGCATGGTCGTAAATGCACCGGGTGAAGCAAAGCTTCGAAGCGACGGGCCTGTCCCGTCCATCACGACGCAACACAGGAAGGATGATGGTGTTCAAAAACCTGACGATTCGTGCGCGCATCGGTTTCACGATGGCGTTTCTGGCGGTGCTCCTGGCTGTGATCGGCGGGCTCGGCGTGTACGGCATGACGCGCGCGAACGATACGACGCGCGATATTTTCACGAACCAGATGCCAAGCGCGGTCGACGTGTCGGTGGCCGAGATCTACGCCGCGCGCGAACGCCTGGCGCTCGACCGTGCGGCGCTCCTGGCCAGCACGCCGGACGCGGCGGCCGCCGTCGAGCGAAGCCGCGCGATGCGCGCGCAGTCCGACGCCTGGTGGCAGAAGTACCTCGCGTTGCCGCGCGGCCCGGAGGAAGACCGGCTTGCCCAGGACGTCGCCGCGAAGCGGCAGGCGCTGCAGCACGAGTGCGACGCGTTCGCGAGCGTGGTCGGCGCGAATCAGGCCGACCGGATCGGCGAAGGCGCGAAGCAGCTCCAGGCGCGCTACAACGACCTTGCGACGGCGAGCGAGGCGCTGCGCAACTTCCAGTTCACCGATGCGCAAGCCGGCTTCGATCATGCGGAATCGGTATACGACACGCTGCGCGTGCTGGCGATCGTCGCGTTGTTGGCCGGCCTTGGCGCCGCGGTCCTGTCGTGGCTGACGCTGAGCCGCGCGATCGGCCGCCCGATTGCCGACGCGCTCGCGCATTTCGACGCCATTGCCGCCGGCGACCTGCGCCGGCCGATCGTCGTGGATCGCCATGACGAGATGGGCCAGCTTCTCGAGGGCCTCGGCAAGATGCAGCGCGGGCTCGTCGACACGGTGCGCACCGTGCGCGGCGGCAGCGAGTCGATCGCGACCGCGGCACGCCAGATTGCGGCCGGCAACATCGACCTGTCGTCGCGCACCGAGGAACAGGCCGCGGCGCTGCAGGAAACCGCGTCGAGCATGGAGCAGCTGACCGGCACCGTGAAACAGAACGCGGACAATGCACGCCAGGCGAGTTCGCTGGCCGCGAATGCGTCGGAGATTGCAAACAAGGGCAATACGGTGGTCGGCCAGGTGGTCGGCACGATGGGCGAGATCAACGACAGCTCGGCAAAGATCGCGGACATCATTGCGATCATCGAAGGAATCGCATTCCAGACCAACATTCTTGCGTTGAATGCAGCAGTCGAAGCTGCGCGGGCAGGCGAGGAAGGCCGCGGTTTCGCGGTCGTCGCGGGCGAGGTGCGCAGCCTGGCCCAGCGTTCGTCGACCGCGGCCAAGGAGATCAAGGTGCTGATCGACGCGTCGGTGGAGCGCATCCGGTCGGGTTCCACGCTGGTCGACGAAGCAGGGCGCACGATGAGCGACGTGATCGGTGCGGTGCAGCGCGTGACCGACATCATGGGCGAGATCGCGGCGGCGTCCGAGGAGCAGAGCGGCGGGATCGACCAGGTGGCGCGCGCGGTCGCGCAGATGGACGAAGTCACGCAGCAGAATGCGGCGCTCGTCGAGGAAGCCGCGGCTGCCGCGCAATCGCTCGACGAACAGGCCGGACGCCTGCGTGAAACGGCAGCGGTATTCCAGCTCAACGAAGACACGGCCCGCCCGGGTGCTGCGGCTCCGGTTGCGGTGCGTCACGCGCCGCGTGCGCCCGCCGCAGCGGTTGCGGTGCCCGTCCAGGCTGCTGCGCGCGACGAGCGCGATGCACCGCCGAAACGCGCAGCCGCAGCGGCGCCGGTGCGCAAGCCCGTCGCTGCTTCCGCTGCACCGGCGCAAACGGCCGCTACGGCTGACTCGGACGACTGGGAAACCTTCTGATCCGCGCGCGCCGCGCATCTATCCCCATTTGGTGACGAACGACGCCCGCGACATGCGGGCGTCGTCGTTTCTGCGTTGGAAAAAATGTGACAGGCGACGTGCATGAATGACGATCGCGCATCGTCGCGTGCATCGCGTGACCTGCATCGACGCATGCGCACACAGGTGCATGTGAAGTTCCCGCATCCGTCGTACGGGTATCTCCGTAAGGGCACTGCGAAAAAAATTTGTAACGGCGCGCGCAACGTGTCGTCGAAAACGACCGCTCGAACGTATAGGGATGAAGGGGAGAAGTGACGACGTCGGATGTGTCCAACACACAAGACGTTCCGTCGTTCGACGAGACGCGCCGGATGCAGTTTCTGCGGCTCGGGAGATCGATTGTAAAACGACGAAATGTGTTGTCCAAGCGGTGTTGTCGAGAATGACGAACTTCATACGAAGAGTTCGTGAAAAAAAATAAGAAAGGGTTTAGGATGAATTCGAACGCGCTTGCTTCTGCGCAGTCGTACGAAGGCAGGCACGTCTTCAGACTCAGGCGAGGGAGGTAGCATGGATATTTACAGCAGCTTCGCGAACCGCTTCGAAAAAACGCGAGAGGAAGAGCTCTCGCTGGAGGAGTATCTCGCGCTCTGCAAGAACGATCCATCCGCGTACGCGACGGCTGGTGAACGCATGCTGGAAGCAATCGGGGAACCTGAACACATCGATACCCGCAACGACCCGCGCCTGTCGCGGATCTTTGCGAACAAGGTCATCAAGGTCTATCCCGCATTCCGTGAGTTCTACGGAATGGAGGAGGTGATCGAGCAGGTGGTCGCCTACTTCCGCCACGCTGCGCAAGGGCTCGAAGAGAAGAAGCAGATCCTCTATCTGCTTGGCCCGGTGGGCGGCGGCAAGTCGTCGATCGCCGAGCGTCTGAAGCAACTGATGGAGCGCGTGCCGTTCTATTCGCTGAAGGGTTCGCCCGTCAACGAATCGCCGCTCGGGCTGTTCGACTACGACGAAGACGGCCCGATCCTCGAAGAACAGTACGGCATTCCGCGCCGCTACCTGAAGAACATCCTGAGTCCGTGGGCCGTCAAGCGGCTGCACGAATACAACGGCGACATCCGCCAGTTCCGCGTGGTGCGCCGCTATCCGTCGATCCTGCGGCAGGTCGGCATCGCGAAGACGGAGCCGGGTGACGAGAACAACCAGGACATCTCGTCGCTGGTCGGCAAGGTCGATATCCGCAAGCTCGAACAGTACGCGCAGGACGATGCGGACGCGTACAGCTACTCGGGTGGCCTGTGCCTGGCGAACCAGGGCCTGCTCGAGTTCGTCGAAATGTTCAAGGCGCCGATCAAGGTGTTGCACCCGCTGCTCACCGCCACGCAGGAAGGCAACTTCAAGGGCACCGAGGGCTTCGGCGCGATTCCGTTCGACGGGATCATCCTCGCGCACTCGAACGAGTCGGAGTGGAAGGCGTTCCGCAACAACCGCAACAACGAGGCACTGCTCGACCGGATCTTCGTCGTGAAGGTGCCGTACTGCCTGCGCGTGTCGGAAGAGACCAAGATCTACGAGAAGCTGATCCGCAACTCGTCGCTGGCCGAGGCCGTCTGCGCGCCGGGCACGCTGAAGATGATGTCGCAGTTCTCGGTGCTGTCGCGCCTGCACGAGCCGGAGAATTCGAGCCTGTTCTCGAAGATGCAGGTGTATGACGGCGAAAACCTCAAGGACACCGATCCGAAGGCGAAGTCGTACCAGGAGTACCGCGATTACGCGGGCGTGGACGAAGGGATGACGGGCGTGTCGACACGCTTCGCGTTCAAGATCCTGTCGCGCGTGTTCAACTTCGATTCGAGCGAGGTGGCGGCCAACCCCGTGCACCTGATGTACGTGCTCGAACAGCAGATCGAACGCGAGCAGTTCCCGCCGGAAACCGAGCAGAAGTACCTGTCCTTCGTGAAGGACGTGCTTGCGTCGCGCTACGCGGAATTCATCGGCAAGGAGATCCAGACGGCCTACCTCGAGTCGTATTCGGAGTATGGCCAGAACATCTTCGACCGCTACGTCACGTATGCGGACTTCTGGATCCAGGACCAGGAATTCCGCGATCACGATACGGGCGAGAGCTTCGACCGCGCCGCGCTGAACGCGGAGCTGGAGAAGATCGAGAAGCCGGCCGGCATCAGTAATCCGAAGGATTACCGCAACGAGATCGTGAACTTCGTGTTGCGTGCACGGGCGGCGAATGCCGGCAAGAACCCCGTGTGGACGAGCTACGAGAAGTTGCGCGTCGTGATCGAGAAGAAGATGTTCTCGAACACCGAGGAACTGTTGCCGGTGATTTCGTTCAACGCCAAGGGTTCGGCGGAGGAGCAGCGCAAGCATGAGGACTTTGTGAACCGGATGGTCGCGAAGGGCTATACGCCGAAGCAGGTGAGGCTGCTTTGCGACTGGTACCTGCGCGTGCGCAAGTCGTCATGACGCGCGCGGTACCGCGCCCGTACGGCGTCGCCGTACGGGTGTTTTCAGAGACGCCGCCCGCATGACGGGAGACGGCATGTGCGGCGAGCGTCCCGGCATATCGACTTTCGAGCGGGAGACCGGGAGTGCTTCATCAAATCATCGACCGCAGGCTGGCCGGCAAGAACAAGAGTATCGCCAACCGCGAACGCTTTCTGCGTCGCGTCAAGAACTACATTCGTCGCGCCGTGTCCGATGCGGTGCGCGACCGTAGCATCAAGGATATCCAAAGCACGCAAAGCATCACGATCCCGCGCAAGGACATCGCGGAGCCGAATTTTCGGCACGGCCCTGGCGGACGTCGTGAATACGTGCACCCCGGCAACGAGGACTACGTGCGCGGCGACAAGATCCCGCGTCCGCAGGGTGGCTCGGGCGGGGGAGGCAGTCAGGCGAGCAACGAGGGCGAAGGGCAGGACGACTTCGTGTTCGAGTTGTCGCGTGACGAGTTCATGCAGTACTTCTTCGACGATCTCGAACTGCCGCGCCTCGTGAAGACGCACCTGCTGACGGTGCCGAGCTGGAAGAACGTGCGCGCGGGCTGGTCGGCGGAAGGCACGCCGAACAATATCGACGTCGTGCGTTCGCTGCGCAGCGCGCTCGGGCGTCGCATCGCGCTCGGCTCGCCGCTCGTCAACGAGCTGCGCGAGCTCGAGGCGCAGCTCGAGGCGATGAAGAGCGATCCGGAAGACCGGCGCGCGGAGATCGCGGTGCTCGAGGCCGAGATCCATCACCTGAAGGGGCGTATCTGGCGGATTCCGTTCATCGATCCGTTCGACCTGCGCTACATCAACCGCGTGAAGCAGCCGCAACCGTCGAGCCAGGCCGTGATGTTCTGCCTGATGGACGTGTCGGGCTCGATGGACGAGCAGCGCAAGGATCTGTCGAAGCGCTTCTTCATCCTGCTTTACCTGTTCCTCAAGCGGAACTACGAGCGCATCGAGGTCGTGTTCATCCGTCACCACACGCGTGCCGAGGAAGTCGACGAAGACACCTTCTTCCATTCGACCGAGAGCGGCGGCACGGTGGTGTCGAGTGCGCTCGAGCTGATGCGCAAGGTGATGAACGAGCGCTACTCGCCGACCGAATGGAACATCTACGGCGCGCAGGCGTCCGACGGCGACAACTGGACCGACGATTCGCCCAAGTGTCGCAAAATCCTGGAAGAGGATATCCTCACGAAGACGCGTTACTTCGCGTATATCCAGGTCGCGCCGGAAGAGCAGAACCTGTGGCTGGAATACGCGCAACTGGCCTTGTCGCAGCCGCATCTCGCGATGAAAAAAGTGGAATCGGCTGCCGACATCTACCCGGTGTTTCGCGAATTGTTCGAAAAGCAGGTGGAAATGTCATGACGACCCGCCATCTGCACAACGAGTCGCGCGGCTATGCGCCGCGCCCTTCCGGCGACGACACGGCCGGCCCTGCCGCATCGCAGCAACGCGGGCAGGCCGAACCATCGCCGCCGGCCGCCGACTTGCCCGGCCGAGGGCAAAAGGAAGCGCGTATGAACGTTGCCGAACGCAAGCCGCTGCCGTGCCCGTCCGACTGGACGTTCGAACTGCTCGAGGAATACGACACGCACATCTCGCAGGTCGCCGAACAATACGAGCTCGACATCTACCCGATCCAGCTCGAACTGATCAGCGCCGAGCAGATGATGGACGCGTACGCGTCGGTCGGGATGCCCGTCAACTACCGTCACTGGTCGTTCGGCAAGCACTTCCTGTCGACCGAGAAGAGCTACCGTCGCGGCCAGATGGGGCTCGCGTACGAAATCGTCATCAACTCGAACCCGTGCATCGCGTACCTGATGGAAGAGAACACGATGACGATGCAGGCGCTCGTCATCGCGCACGCGGCGTACGGGCACAACTCGTTCTTCAAGGGCAACTACCTGTTCCGGCTGTGGACCGACGCGCACGCGATCATCGACTATCTCGTGTACGCGAAGAACTACGTCGCGGAATGCGAGGAGCGCTACGGCCTCGATCGCGTCGAGGAACTGCTCGATTCGTGCCATGCGCTGATGAACTACGGCGTCGACCGCTACAAGCGGCCGCAGAAGCCTTCACTGTCGAAGGAATCCGCGTTGCGGCGTGAGCGCGAGGCATACCTGCAGTCGCAGGTGAACGAACTGTGGCGCACGCTGCCGGGCAAGAAGCCCGAGCTGATGGAAGAGCAGGAAGACCGCTATCCGCCCGAGCCGCAGGAGAACCTGCTGTATTTCGCGGAGAAGAATGCGCCGCTGCTCGAACCGTGGGAGCGGGAAGTGATCCGCATCGTGCGCAAGATCGGCCAGTATTTCTACCCGCAGCGGCAGACGCAGGTGATGAACGAAGGCTGGGCGACGTTCTGGCACTACACGTTGCTGAACACGCTGTACAACCAGGGGAAGCTGGAAGACGGCTTCATGATGGAGTTCCTGCACTCGCACAGCAACGTGGTCTACCAGCCGCCCGTCACGAAGCCGTACTACAGCGGGATCAACCCGTATGCGCTCGGCTTCTCGATGATGAGCGACATCCGGCGGATCTGCGAAGCGCCGACGGAAGAAGACTACAAGTGGTTTCCGGAGATCGCGGGCACCCCGTGGCTGCCGGCGATGCACTACGCGATGCGCAACTTCAAGGACGAGAGCTTCATCGCGCAGTACCTGTCGCCGAGCCTGATCCGCGACATGCGGCTCTTCTCGGTGCTCGCCGAAGACATGCCAGATTCGCTGGAGTTATCGGCGCTACACGCCGATTCGGGCTACCAGTACGTGGGGCAGGCGCTGTCGAGCACATACGCGACCCATCAGCGCGAGCCGAACATCCAGGTGTGGGCCGTGAACACGCGCGGCGACCGCAGTCTCACGCTGCGCCACTTCATGACCGACAACCGCCACCTGTCGAACGACAGCGACGAGGTGCTCAAGCACATGGCGCGGCTCTGGCAGTTCGACGTGTTCCTGGAAAGCGTCGACGAGGCCGGCACCGTGCGCAAGCGCTACGAGTGCCGCTACGTGCCGCCGGAGGTGAGGATCTGAACATCGCCCACGGAAAGTTTGCATCGAACGCCAGCCTTGCGGCTGGCGTTTTCATATGACGAACGCATGGCGAGAGAAAAATTTTCTACATCCGGACGAACCCGGAGAGCCGGTTACTTTACATTTCGCTAAAATCCCGTAGCGCCGTGCGCCGGAACCGGTGCCACGTGTGATCGTACGCGGCGGCTCCCGCCGTCTCGCCCAGAAAGCACTAAAAGGAACTGACCAATCCATGGACGTCCAGACCGACCAAGCTGCGCTGTCCGCGCATGACACCCGGCGGCGCGTGTTCGCCATCGTCGGCGCCTCGTCGGGCAACCTCGTCGAGTGGTTCGACTTCTACATCTACTCGTTCTGCGCGCTGTACTTCGCGCCGGCATTCTTCCCGAGCGGCAACACCACGACGCAGCTGCTGAACACGGCGGGTGTGTTCGCGGCCGGCTTCCTGATGCGTCCGATCGGCGGCTGGTTGTTCGGCCGCATCGCGGACCGCCACGGCCGCCGCAACGCGATGATGATCTCCGTGCTGATGATGTGCGGCGGCTCGCTCGTGATCGCGGTGCTGCCGACCTATGCGCAGATCGGCGCGCTCGCGCCGGCGCTGCTGCTGGTCGCGCGGCTGTTCCAGGGGCTGTCGGTGGGCGGCGAATACGGTACGAGCGCGACCTACATGAGCGAGGTGGCGCTGAAGGGCCGCCGCGGCTTCTTCGCGTCGTTCCAGTACGTGACGCTGATCGGCGGCCAGCTGTGCGCGCTGCTCGTGCTCGTGATCCTGCAGCAGACGCTGTCGGCCGACGAACTGAAGGCATGGGGCTGGCGCATTCCGTTCGTGGTCGGCGCGGCAGCCGCGCTGATCTCGCTGTACCTGCGCAAGTCGCTCGACGAGACGTCGACGACCGCATCGCGCGACAAGAAAGACGCGGGCACGATCCGCGGCGTGTGGCAGCACAAGGGCGCGTTCTTCACGGTGGTCGGCTTCACGGCCGGCGGCTCGCTGATCTTCTACACGTTCACGACGTACATGCAGAAGTACCTCGTGAACACGGCCGGCATGCATGCGAAGACGGCCAGCAACGTGATGACCGTCGCGCTGCTCGTCTACATGCTGATGCAGCCGGTGTTCGGCGCGCTGTCCGACAAGATCGGCCGCCGCACGTCGATGATCCTGTTCGGTTCGTTCGCGGTGATCGGTACGGTGCCGCTGATGCATGCGCTGAAGGACGTGACGAGCCCGGTGGCCGCGTTCGTGCTGATCACGGTTGCGCTCGCGATCGTCAGCTTCTATACGTCGATCAGCGGCCTGATCAAGGCCGAGATGTTCCCGCCGGAAGTGCGCGCGATGGGCGTCGGCCTGTCGTATGCGGTCGCGAACGCGATCTTCGGCGGCTCGGCCGAGTACGTCGCGCTGTGGTTCAAGTCGGTCGGCAGCGAGGAAACCTTCTACTGGTACGTGACCGTGCTGTGCGCGATCTCGCTGATCGTGTCGTGGCGGATGCGCGATCCGAGCAAGGAAGGGTATCTGCGTCACGAGCCGTGATCGGCCGCGCAGTGTGCATTTGAAATACGACGAACGTCCCGCCAGCCAGCGGGACGTTTTTTTTTGTGGCGTGCGATTACGCGGGCGGCGGCGGTGCGTGGTCGGGCGCCGGACCGGATGCGCTCGACAGGCTGCCTTGCTCGACCAGCCATTCGAACATCCGCTCGACGATCGGCGAGCGCGACGGACCTTCCATACGCGACAGCCACCACGTGGTGCCGGGCAGGCGCGGGTAGCCGGCGAGCACGGTCAGGGTGCGCTGGTCGATGCCCGCCTGCGCGACGAGGCGCGGCAGGCACGCGATGCCGCGGCCGCGCAGCACGGCGTCCAGCACGAGCCGCTGGTCGTCGTAGATCGCATGCATCCGGAATGCCGACAGCCGCTCGCGGAACACCGTCGCCAGGCGCTCGTCGGTCAGGCTGGCTTCGAGACAGATGACTCCCGCATGCTGCGGGTGCTCGTCGCGCGGCACGCGTTCGAGTTGTTCCGCCAGCGGCGTCGCGCACACCGTCACCCATTCGTCCCGCATGAACGGGATATCCAGCAGGCCGGGCTGCAGCATCGGCCGCGTGCCGATCGTCATGTCGACGTCGATCTCGTCGACGTAACGCGCGGTTTCGTCGGTCGACAGCAGCGGGCACAGGTCGGGCAGGACCTGCTGCAACTGTTCGAGACGCGGCTGCAGCCAACCGTGCAGCAACGGCGCGGGACACACCAGCACGACGAGCCCCGGGTTCAGGTAGGTCGCGATGCGGTCGAGGCCGCCGCGCAACGTGTCCATCGCGCGCTGCACGCTGCGCTGCAGGACCTCGCCGGCGATGGTCAGTTCGACGCCGCGGCCGCGCCGGCGGAACAACGGCTGCCCGAGCTGCGCTTCGAGCTGCTGGATCTGATGGCTGATCGCCGATTGCGACAGGTGCAGCTCGTCGGCCGCGCGCGAGAAATTACCCAGCCGGGCCGCGGCTTCGAAGCCGGTCAGCAGTTTCAGGGACGGAACGCGTTGCATCAAGGTATGAGGCGAATTGATTAATTCGGCCAAGAAATATCAATATTCATCAAGTTTAACCTGACGCACAATCGCCCATCAATCACAACGGAGACGGAACGATGGGTCGCTTTGATGCTCGCCAGCGCGGTTACCGGATGCCCGCGGAATGGGAATCCATGGATGCCACGTGGCTCGGATGGCCGGTTCTCCACGATCGCGAGGATCTGTGGGGGAGCCATTACGCGCAGGTGTGCCGCGAATTCGCGCTGGTCGCGCGGACGATCGCCCGCTACCAGCGCTGCGTGGTGGCCGCGCACCACAGCCAGGCCGATGCGGCGCGCGAACTGGTGGGCGCGAGTGTCGACGTGCTGCCGGTCGCGGCCGAAGACAACTGGCTGCGCGACTGCGGGCCGATTTTCCTCGTGAGCGAACAGCACGGGCTGGGCGCGGCCGTGTTCCGCTTCAACTGCTGGGGCGAGAAGTACCAGCCGTACGACGGCTGCCAGCAGGCCGGGCAGGACATCGCGCGCGCGGCCGGCGCGGAGATCTTCAATTCGCACATGGTGCTGGAGGGCGGCTCGTTTTACGTCGACGGGCAGGGCACGCTGGTCACCACCGAGAGCTGCCTGCTGCATCCGAATCGCAATCCGCACCTGAGCCGCGCGGAAATCGAGGCGGAGCTGCGCCGCATGCTGGGCGTCGAGAAGATCATTTGGTTGCCGGGCAATCCCGACGAAGTGGAGACGAACGGGCACGTGGACGGCATCGCGTCGTTCATCGCACCCGGCCGGATGCTGTGCCAGACCGCGGTGCCGGAGCAGGGCGACTATTTTCACGTGATGCAGGAAAACCGTCGTGCGCTGGAGCTCGCGACCGATGCGGCGGGGCGCCGTTTCGAGCTGCTCGACCTGCCGTCGCCGATCGTCACCGAACGCTTCGGCTCCGAGCGCTACTGCGATTGCTATGCGAACTACATCCTGGTGAACGGCGCGGTGATCGTGTCCGCGTTCGGCGTCGAGCAGGATCAGGCCGCGCGCGAGGCGTTCGGTCGTGCGTTCCCGGGGCGTAACGTGGAGATGCTGCCGATTCCGACGCTGTCGATCGGCGGCGGCAGCATCCACTGTTCGACGCAGCAACAGCCGTCCGTCGCGAACTGAGCGACGTTTCGCCAGCGGTTTCCGGTCCTACCGAGGAGCAATCGCAATGCCGTCCAAACACATCACCGTCGCCGCCGTCCAGATGGCGTCGGGCAGCTGGAATCTCGAAGACAACATGGCCACCGCGGAGCGCCTGATCCGCGCGGCCGCCGCACAGGGCGCGAATCTCGTGCTGTGCCCGGAGCTGTTCGCGATGCCGTATTTCTGCCTCGACCAGAACGTGCACCATCTCGAACTTGCGCAGCCGTTCGAAGGCAACGCGCAGATCGCCCGTTTCGCGGCGCTGGCCGGCGAACTCGGCATCGTGCTGCCGATCGGCTTCTTCGAGCGCGCGGGCAATGCCGCGTACAACTCGATCGCCGTCGCGGATGCGGACGGGCGCGTGCTCGGCGTCTATCGCAAGACGCATATCCCGGACGGGCCGGGCTATACGGAGAAGTTCTATTTCACGCCGGGCGACACCGGCTTCAAGGTGTGGGATACGCGCTTCGGCCGGATCGGCATCGGCATCTGCTGGGACCAGTGGTATCCGGAGACGGCGCGCAGTCTCGCGTTGATGGGCGCCGAGATCCTGTGCTTTCCGACCATCATCGGCTCGGAGCCGTTCAGCAGTGCGTTCGATTCGTCCGGCCACTGGCAGCGCACGATGCAGGGCCACGCGGCCGCCAACATGGTGCCGGTGGTGGCCGCGAACCGGATCGGCCGCGAAGTCGGCTTCGGCAACGGCAATCCGGAGCAGCAGGGGCTCACGGGCGTGTTCTACGGGTCGAGCTTCATCGCGGATCACACCGGCGAGAAGCGGGCCGAGGCGAACCGCACCGACGAAGCCGTGCTCGTGCACACGTTCGATCTCGACGCGATCCGCGCCGACCGGCAATCGTGGGGCTTTTTCCGCGATCGCCGCCCGGAGATGTATCGCACGTTGCTGACCAGCGACGGCGTATCGTCCTGTTATCGATGAGGGAGGCCCGATGAAACGGAAAGGATGGTTGCGCTTCGCGGTGCCGGGCCTCGCGCTGTGCGTGCTGGCCGGCACAGCCCGCGCCGATGAAGAGAAGGTGCTGAACCTGTACAACTGGAGCAATTACTTCGCGCCGGATACGATTGCCGGCTTCGAGAAGGAAACCGGCATCAAGGTGCGCTACGACGCGTACGACAGCGACGAGACGCTGCAGTCGAAGCTGCTGACCGGCAACAGCGGTTACGACCTCGTGTGGCCGACCAACGACTTCATGGCCAAGCAGATCCAGGCCGGCGTGTTCCGCAAGCTCGACAAGAACCGGCTGCCGAACCTGAAGTATCTCGATGGGTCGCTGCTGAAGCAGATGGCGCAATCCGATCCGGGCAACCAGTACGGCGTGCCGTACATGTGGGGCACCGTGGGCGTCGGCTACGACCGCGCCAAGGTGCGCGCGATCCTCGGCAAGGACATGCCGGCCGACAGCCTCGACCTGCTGTTCAAGCCGGAGATCGCGTCGCGCGTGGCCGCGAAGTGCGGGCTGGGCCTGCAGGACTCCGCGAGCACCGTGCTGCCGCTGGCGTTGCGCTATATCGGCCGCGATCCGATGCATCCGTCCGCGCAGGACTATGCGGCCGCGCAGGCGATGCTGATGAAGATCCGGCCGTTCATCCGCGAGTTCGTCAATTCGTCCGACGCCAACGAGCTGATCGACGGCGAGCTGTGCGTGACGATCGGCTTCTCCGGCGCGATCAACCTGGCCGCGCAGAAGGCGAAGGCGCGCGATCCGAAACGCGACGTCGCGTACGACATTCCGCGGATCGGCACCCTGATGTGGTTCGACGCGATGGTTATTCCGGCCTCGTCGAAACATCCGGACAACGCGCATGCGTTCATCAACTACATCCTGCGTCCGGACGTGATCGCGAAGATCTCGAATTCGACGCGCTACGCGAACGCGAACCAGGGCGCGCTGAAGCTGATGGACCCGGCGCTGGTGCGCGATCCGGGCATCTATCCGGACGAGGCGACGCGGCGTACGCTGTTCACGCCGATCGCCGAATCGCCGGCCGCGATGCGTATTGAAGGCCGGACCTGGCTCGGCTTCAAGACGGCGCGACCTTGACCGCGCGTCACGAAGCCACCGAACGATTGAAACAACCGAAGCACACGAAGCAACCGGCAAGCGAAAGAGGAATGCCATGACAACGAGACGTCAACTGTTGAAACGCGGCCTGTCCGTATCGGGAGCGGCGCTGGCCGCCAGCGCGCTGGGCGGATTGCTCGGCCGCGCCGCGCACGCGCAGCAGGGCGCAACCTGGCACATGCCGGACGAGGGTGCGCCGCACACGGCGACGTGGATGGCGTTCGGCCCGAGCGAGGACATCTGGGGCGCGCGGCTGTTGCCCGTCGCGCGCGCGAACCTGGCCGCGATCGCGAAGGCGATCGCCGCGCACGAGCCGCTCAAGATGCTGGTGCGCGAGCAGGACTACGCGATCGCGTCGCGGCTGTGCGGTTCATCGGTCGAGCTCGTCCAGCATCCGGTCGACGATCTGTGGATGCGCGACACGGGGCCCGTGTTCGTGAAGAACGCGTCGGGCCAGCTCGGCGGCGTGAGCTTCAATTTCAACGGCTGGGGCAACAAGCAGGAGCACGACCAGGACGCGGAAGTCGCGCCGTTCGTGGCGGAGCGCGCCGGTGCACGGCTGCTCGACACGCGGCTGGTGCTCGAAGGCGGCGGCATCGAGGTGGACGGCGAAGGCACGGCGATCATCACGCGCAGCTGCGTGCTCAATTCGAACCGCAATCCAGGCGTCAGCCAGGCCCAGTGCGAGGCGGAGCTGAGCCGGCTGCTCGGGCTGAAGAAGATCATCTGGCTGCCGGGCATCGCGGGCAAGGACATCACCGACGGGCATACCGACTTCTATGCGCGCTTCACGAGCCCGGGCGTCGTGGTGGCGGGGCTCGATACCGACCCGTCGTCGTACGATCACGCGGTGACGCGGCAGCATCTGGAGATCCTGCGGAAATCGACCGATGCGAAGGGCCGCCCGTTGAAAGTCGTCGTGCTGCCGGGGCCGAAGTCCGTCCGGCATCAATACGAGAACGAGGAATTCGCGGCAGGTTATATCAACTTCTACGTGTGCAACCGCGCAGTGATCGCCCCGCAATTCGGCGACAGCCGCGCCGACCGCAATACGCGCGATACGCTCGTCGACCTGTTTCCGGGGCGCGAGGTCATCCAGCTGAACATCGACGGCATCGCCGCGGGCGGCGGCGGTATCCACTGCACCACGCAGCAGCAGCCGGCCTGAACCCGGCCGCGGGCCGGCATGCGTGACCGGCCCGCACGACCGTAACAGGCAACATTTCATTCCGGACTACTGAAAACAATGCGGAATCCGTCTTGCGAGACGGAAGCCGGCGCGCCCGCGCGCGCGCCGACCGCGCAATGGAGTTGAAACATGACGAAACGACGTACCCACGCGAGCGCAGGCAAGCGTGCGCAGCACGCGCCGGATACCGGCCGGCGCGGCTTCATTCAATATTCGGCCGCGTTTCTCGGCTTACCGCTGCTGGGCAGCCTGGCCGCTTGCGGTGGCGGTGGCAGCGACGGGGCATCCGGCGCGGCTTCCACGTCTCCCGGCACGACACCCGGCACGAAGCCGTCGACGCGGCCGGTCACGTACCGGCTGCCTGCAGAAGATGCGCCGCACGCGTCGACCTACATGGCCTTCGCGTCCGGCGCGGACGGCATCTGGCTGCCCGTCACGCCGCAAAGCACGGATGCCGGCATCGACCGCGTGCGGGCCGACCTGATGGACGTCGCGAAGGCGATCGGCGCAACCGAACCGGTCGACATGCTGGTGCTGCCGGCCGATCTCGACGCGGCCCGCACGCTGCTCGCGACCGCGAGCGTCGCGAACCCCGACCTGCATGCGCGCTACGCAGCACGCGCCGCGGGCGCGGGCGGGATCAACCTCGTGCCGCTCGCCGACGGCTTCAACGATTTCTGGGTGCGCGACACCGGGTGCCTGTTCGTCAGGGATACGACGAACGACAATGCGCTGAATGCGGTCGGTTTCAATTTCAACGGCTGGGGCAACGCGAACACCGACGGCGCCGGCATGCGCCCCGGCGCGACGGTCCCGCCGGAAGTCGCGGCCGCGAGCAACCGGTCGAAGGCGGGCAAGTTCTTCCAGCCGTTCGGGCGCGACAACACGGTGGCGGGCTGGATGGCGCAGCGCAAAGGCGCGAGCCTGATCCGCAGTACGTTGACGCTCGAAGGCGGCGCGATCGAATTCGACGGCGACGCGACGGCGATCCTCACCGAATCGTCCGTGCTGCACGTGAACCGGAATCCGCAACTGTTCGACATCCCGAACGGCGTGATCGCGAATGCGACGCTGCTGCCGACGGCGAAAGACACGGTGCTCGCCGAACTGCAGCGCACGCTCGGCGTGCGGAAGATCATCTGGCTGCCGGGCACGGCGACCTATCCGCGCAGCAGCGGCGTGGGCGGCGCCGGTGGCGCGGCAACGCCGGCCGGCGAGACCGACATCACGAACGGGCACGTCGACTTCTACGCGCGCTTTCTCGCGCCCGGCGTGGTCGCGTGCTGTTACGACGCATCGAATTCGACCGGCGAACGCGCGTTGACGGACGCCAACCGGCAACGGCTCGCGGGCGAGACCGATGCGAACGGCCGGCCGCTGCAGATCGTCGAGCTGGTGCCGCCGGTCAATTTCGGCACGTCGGCCGGCACGAGCCTGAACGACCGGCAGATGACGAATTTCGCGGCCGGCTACATCAATTTCTACGCGTGCAACGGTGCGATCGTCATGCCGAAGTTCAACGACGCGGCGGCCGACGCGGCCGCCATCGCCGCGATCCGGCCGTATGCGGGGAACCGGGCGATCGTGCAGGTCGACATCCTCGGCATCGCATCGGGCGGCGGCGGCATTCACTGCTCGACCCGCGAAGTGCCGGCGTGAGCGTGTCCCGTCATATCGATAGTGAAATCGATTCGTTGTCCATGACGGGCGAATTCCTTAATCTGGGCCTGTAGTTCGTGTGACACCTCCTTGACTGGGATTCGCGCCCGCTGCTTGCAGCGGGCGTCTTTTTTGGTGCGCTGTGTCGCACGCCGGCCCCGGCGGGGTTGGTCGCACGCGGCGGCTCGCCTATGCTGGTTGCTGCATGTCCGCGCGTCGGTCCGGATCGGCCGGGCCGGTGACGGTTCGATGACATGCCACGTCAAGGAGAGTCATGATGAGCAAACCCACGATCGTGCTCGTGCACGGCTTCTGGGGCGGCGCCGCGCACTGGGCAAAAGTGATCGTCGAACTTGCGCGCAAGGGCCATGAGTCGCTGCATGCGGTCGAATTGCCGCTGACTTCGCTTGCCGACGACGCCGAACGCACGCGCAGGATGGTCGCGCAGCAGGCGGGCCCCGTGCTGCTGGTCGGCCATTCGTACGGCGGTGCGGTGATCAGCGAGGCCGGTAATTTGCCGAACGTCGCGGGCCTTGTGTTCATCGCCGCATTTGCGCCCGACGCCGGCGAAAGCCCCGGCGGGATCACGCAGGAACACCTGCCGGCGGCCGCGCCGAACCTCGCCCCCGACAGCGACGGCTATCTGTGGATCAAGCCCGACAAATTCCACGAGAGCTTCTGCCAGGACCTTTCGTCAGATGAAGCGCTCGTGATGGCCGTCACGCAGAAGGCGCCGGTGGCGAGCACCTTCGCGGATACCATCCACGCGCCCGCGTGGCGCGTGAAACCGTCGTGGTACCAGATCTCGAGCGAAGACCGGATGATCGCACCGGAAAACCAGCAGCGGATGTCGGCGCGGATGGACGCGCGCAAGGTCATCACGCTCGACGCGAGCCATGCGTCGCTCGCGTCGAAACCGGTGGCGGTCGCCGCGCTGATCGACGAGGCGGCGACCGCGCTCGGCGGGTGATGCGCGGGAAGCGGGGCGCGGCGGATCGCGCGCGGTGCCATGCCGCGCCCGCGGCCCGCGCGGCTCATCACGAAACCCGCTGAGCAAAGCACCATTTGTTGGTTCGGATTCGCCGCACGCGCTGATACGTTAGCGGCTTCGCGACGACACACTCCGCCGCGATGTTCTTCGAACCGGGCCGCCGCGCGATCCGCGGCGGCCTTCATAACAAATCAGGTCGTGCTCATGAAAATCAACACGCTCGCTACGTGGCTCGTCGGGGCTGCGCTCATTACCGCAGGCACCGTCGCGCATGCGGACCGTCTCGACGACATCAAGAAGGCCGGCGTGCTGCGCGTCGCGACGTTCGACAGCAACCCGCCGTTCGGCTATGTCGACGGCAAAAGCAATCACATCGTCGGCCTCGACGTCGACTATGCCAAGGCGCTCGCCGACAAGCTCGGCGTGAAGCTGCAGCTCCAGCCGACCAACCCGGCGAACCGCATTCCGTTCCTGACGTCCGGCAAGGTCGATCTCGTGCTCGCGAACTTCACGATCACCGACGAGCGCGCGAAGCAGGTCGACTTCAGCATTCCGTATTTCTCGTCGGGCCAGCAGTTTCTCGCGAAGAAGGGCGTGCTGAAATCGGCCGACCAATTGAACGCGCTGCGTGTCGGCGCCGACAAGGGGACCACCAACGAGATCACGCTGCGCGAGAAATTCCCGAAGGCGACGATCGTCGCGTATGACGACACGCCGTTCGCATTCGCCGCGCTGCGTGCCGGCAACGTGCAGGCGATCACGCAGGACGGCCCGAAGCTGATCGGGCTGCTCGCGAACGTGCCGGACAAGCAGAACTACGAGATCCCGGCGTTCACGATCTCGAACGACTACATGGGTGTCGGCGTACCGAAGGGCGAGACGCGCCTGCTCGGTTTCGTCAACGACACGCTGAAGGGACTCGAGGCGAACGGCCGCGCCGTGCAGATCTACGACGCATGGTTCGGGCCGACGACGAAGACGCCGCTCACGCGCATCTTCCGGATCGGCGACAAGACCTGATCCGCATCGCACGCGCGCCGCGATCGGCCAAAGCATCGGCCGCGCGGCGCATTTCGTTTTTTTCGTTTTCTTCCGATCGCGCGCTTAGCGCCCGCAACACAGCATGCTCGGGTTGGCTCCCAAATATCTGTCCTGGCTCTGGCAGGGTTTCCTGCTGACGCTCGGCCTCGCGGCTGCGTCGGCCGTCGTCGCGACCGCCGGCGGGCTGCTGCTCGCGGTCATGCGGCATGCGCGCGGCACGGCGCCGCGCGCGGTGGCGGCCGCGTACGTCGTCGCGTTCCGCAACACGCCGCTGCTCGTGCAGTTGCTGTTCTGGTATTTCGGCGTTGCGTCGCTGCTGCCCGACACGTGGATCGCGTGGCTGAACGCGCGCCATGCGTTGAGCATCGGCCCGTTCACGCTCGCATGGCCGTCGTTCGAATTCGTCGCGGGCTGGGTCGGGCTGAGCGCGTATACGGCCGCATTCGTCGCCGAGGAGTGCGAAGCGGGCTTGCGCGGCGTGCGGCGCGCGCAGCACGATGCAGCGGCCGCGCTCGGCCTCACGCCGATGCAGTCGCTGCGTTACGTGGTGCTGCCGCAGGCGGTGCGCATCGCGTTGCCGCCGTTGTTCGGCCAATACATGAATCTCGTGAAGAACTCTTCGCTCGCGATGGCGATCGGCGTGGCCGAGCTGTCGTATGCGTCGCGGCAGGTCGAGACCGAGACGTTCAAGACGTTCGCCGCATTCGGCGTGGCAACCATGCTGTACGTCGCGGCGGTGGCCGCGATCGAAGCCGGCGCGTATGCCGCCACGCAATGGCGCGACCGGCTGGGAGCGGGGCGCTGACGATGGATTTCTCGCTGCTGCTCGCCAATTTGCCGTACCTGCTCGTCGGCGCGTTCCCGGAAGGGCCGCTCGGCGGCGCCGCGCTGTCGCTGTTGCTCGCGATCGCATCGGCCATCGCCTCGGCCGTGCTCGGCATCGCGCTCGGCGTTGCGATGGCGCTCGCGCGCGGCCCCGTGCGCGTGCTGCTGCTCGCGTTCATCGGCTTCTTCCGCGCGATTCCGGTGCTGATGCTGATTTTCTGGACCTACTTCCTGATGCCGATGCTGCTGCACATGGACGTGCCGGGGCTCGCGACGGTCGTGTGCGCGCTCGCGCTGATCGGCGGCGCGTATCTCGCGCACGCGGTGCATGCGGGCATCGTCGCGGCCGGCGACGGGCAATGGCAGGCCGGGCTGTCGCTCGGGCTCACGCGCTGGCAGACGGTGCGCTACGTGCTGCTGCCGCAGGCGATCCGGATCATGACGCCGTCGTTCGTCAACCAGTGGGTCGCGCTCGTGAAGGACACGTCGCTTGCCTATATCGTCGGCGTGCCGGAGCTGTCGTTCGTCGCAACGCAGGTGAACAACCGGCTGATGGTGTATCCGGCGCCGATCTTCCTGTTCGTCGCGCTGATCTATCTGGTGCTGTGCACGTCGCTCGACGGCGCGGCACGCTGGCTGCTGTCGCGGCGCCCGCGCGCGGAACGCGACGCGCATGCGGCGGCCGAGTATACGGAACCCGCGCGGTGACGGCATGCTGTTGCCGCTCTGAATTGCCGACAAGGCAGTGTCGATGAATGGGTGCAGCGGACAGCGCGCCAGGCAGGTCAGGCCCGGCAGGCAGGCAGGGAGAGGGGCACGGTGTGTAGAGAACCTGCCACGCGCCGCTGCTCGTCGAGCAACGGCAGGCGGCAGGTGCGTCACGACGCCGAGTAATGCGTATTGAAGACGGCGCGCAGCGTCGATGAATCGGTCGCGAAATCGCCCCACAGCGGCCCGTCGTTCTGCGCGAACGCGAACGGCGCCGTATTGATCGATGCGAGACGGAAGCGCCATTGCGCCGCTTCCTGGCGGAAGGCGGTGAGCTGCATGTCGGACAGCGCCGTCTGCGCGCTCGCGAGCGTGACGAGCGGATCGACCGGATTGTTCGCGACGCGCACCTCGAAGTGCAGGTGCGGGCCCGTCGCGGCGCCCGTCATCCCGACCGAGCCGATGCGCTGGCCCTGCTTCACGGTCTCGCCAGTCTTGAGGCCGTGCGCGAACGCGGACAGGTGCGCGTAGTAGGTCGAGTAACCATCGGCGTGATCGACGATCACGTAGCGGCCGTAGCCGCCCGGATCGGTGCCGACGAACGACACGATGCCGTCGGCTGCTGCGTCGACGGGCGTACCGCTCGGCGCGGCGAGATCGACGCCCGTGTGGAACGCCATCGCCTGCGACAGCGGATGGATGCGTTCGCCGAAGAACGAACTGATGCGCGTCCACTTGACCGGCATCGTGAAGGCGGCGGCCTCGAGCGGCGAGCCGTCGAGTGCGTAGTACGCGCCGTGCTCGGCGCCCGGCGCGCGGAACCAGATCGCGCCGAACGTGCGGCCGGCGACGCGCAGTTCGAGCGCGGTGAGGCGCGGCGTGCCGTCGTTCGACTCGAACGCGACGCGGTAGTAGTCGCCGCGCTGCGCGCTGGCACGCATCGCGACCTTGCCGCTGACGAGATCGCCGAGCTGGATGCGCACCTCGGGCGGCACGTCGAGACGGTTCAGCGTATCGGACAGCGTGAGCTCGATGTCGCCCGCGCGCATCCCGTGCTGGTTTTCAGGGGCTGCGAACTGGAACAGGTTCGCGTAGCCGAGCATGTCGTTGCGGTGCGCGCTGAGCGGCGCGAACAGACCCGGCTGCTGGCTGCGATCGTTGTGTTCGCCGGCATCGTTGCGCTCGCCGATCGTGCGGGCGAGTTCACTCGTCACGAAATGCTGCGCGGT
>NZ_JAAGPE010000168.1:0-237 GCF_017104605.1 Burkholderia sp. Ac-20384
CCTTAAAAAAAAAAAAAAAAAAAAATAAGCACACAAGACAGTCATTGTATGGAACGAAAATTAATACATAGTGGAAACAAGAGAAAAGCCGTAGAGAAATGACTATTAGATACTATCGGCAGACCAACGACCGAGAGTTCTATCTACTAACACAGATCTCGCGCGCAAACAACTACAACGTGACTGTATACATATGAACCTGTAGATGCACTCAACCTATAGTCACTGTAACTCCAA
>NZ_JAAGPE010000169.1:0-21973 GCF_017104605.1 Burkholderia sp. Ac-20384
AGCTGCCCACCCCGGCTGCAGCGCCCGCCGCCAGCAGTTGACCGTCGCGGCCCGGCCGGGCTGCGACCAACCCGCGCCGCCGGCGCGGTTCATTGACGGCAGATGATGAAAAAGACGACCCTGAAATCGGTGTTTCTGACCGGCCTGCTGGTTCTCGTCCCGCTCGCGATCACGCTGTGGGTGCTCGGTCTCATCATCGGCACGATGGACCAGACACTGCTCCTGCTGCCCGAATCGTGGCAGCCCGAGCGGATGCTCGGCTTCCATCTGCCGGGGATCGGCGCGGTGCTGACGCTCGCGTTCATCTTCGTCGTCGGGCTGGCCACGCGGAACTTCATCGGCCAGAAGCTCGTCACGTGGTGGAACTCCGTGGTGCGTCACATCCCGGTCGTCGGGCCGATCTACACGAGCGTCAAGCAGGTGTCGGACACGCTGCTGTCGAGCAGCGGCAACGCGTTCCGCAAGGCGCTGCTGATCGAATACCCGCGTCGCGGCTCGTATACGATCGCGTTTCTGACCGGCACGCCGGGCGGCGACGTGCTGAATCATCTGACGGAAGAGTACGTGAGCGTCTATATCCCGACGACGCCGAACCCGACGTCGGGCTTCTTCCTGATGCTGCCGAAGAGCGAAGTCATCGAACTCGACATGTCGGTCGATGCCGCGCTCAAGTACATCGTCTCGATGGGCGTGGTGGCGCCCCCGGCGCCGGCTCCGGCGCCTGCACGCCGCCCCGTCGAGCCGCCGCTGTAAGTAAAGAATCATCGCCCGGGCCGCGCGTTGCGGCGCCCGTTGATCAAACCGAACGAAAGCAAACATCATGTCGATGCGTACTGAATACTGCGGTCTCGTGACCGAACACCTGCTGGGCCAAACCGTGTCGCTGTGCGGCTGGGTGCAGCGCCGCCGCGATCACGGCGGTGTGATCTTCATCGACCTGCGCGATCGTGAAGGCCTCGTGCAGGTGGTGTGCGACCCGGATCGCGCGGAAATGTTCGCGACCGCCGAAGGCGTGCGCAACGAGTTCTGCGTGCAGATCAAGGGCCTCGTGCGCAACCGTCCGGAAGGCACGGTCAACGCCGGCCTGAAGAGCGGCAAGATCGAGGTGCTGTGCCACGAACTGAACGTGCTGAACGCATCGGTCACGCCGCCGTTCCAGCTCGACGACGACAACCTGTCGGAAACGACGCGTCTCACGCACCGCGTGCTCGACCTGCGCCGTCCGCAGATGCAACACAACCTGCGCCTGCGCTACCGCGTCGCGATCGAAGCGCGCAAGTACCTCGACGAGCAGGGCTTCATCGACATCGAAACGCCGATGCTGACCAAGAGCACGCCGGAAGGCGCGCGCGACTACCTCGTGCCGTCGCGCACGAACGCGGGCCAGTTCTTCGCGCTGCCGCAGTCGCCGCAGCTGTTCAAGCAGCTGCTGATGGTCGCGAACTTCGACCGTTACTACCAGATCACCAAGTGCTTCCGCGACGAAGACCTCCGTGCCGACCGTCAGCCGGAATTCACGCAGATCGACTGCGAAACGTCGTTCCTCGGCGAGCAGGAAATCCGTGACCTGTTCGAAGACATGATCCGTCACATCTTCAAGACGACGATCGACGTCGAACTCGACGCGACCTTCCCGGTGATGCCGTACTCGGAAGCGATGGCGCGTTTCGGTTCGGACAAGCCGGACCTGCGCGTGCAGCTCGAGTTCACCGAGCTGACCGACGCGATGAAGGACGTCGACTTCAAGGTGTTCAGCACGCCGGCCAACGCGAAGGACGGCCGTGTCGCGGCACTGCGCGTGCCGAAGGGCAGCGAGCTGTCGCGCGGCGACATCGACGGCTACACGGAATTCGTGCGCATCTACGGCGCGAAGGGCCTTGCATGGATCAAGGTCAACGAGAAGGCGAAGGGCCGTGACGGCCTGCAGAGCCCGATCGTCAAGAACCTGCACGACGCATCGATCGCGGCGATTCTCGAGCGCACCGGCGCTGAAGACGGCGACATCATCTTCTTCGCGGCCGACCGCGCGAAGGTCGTCAACGACAGCCTCGGCGCACTGCGCCTGAAGATCGGCCATTCGGAATTCGGCAAGGCGAACGGCCTCGTCCATGCCGGCTGGAAGCCGCTGTGGGTCGTCGACTTCCCGATGTTCGAATACGACGACGAAGATGCACGCTACGTCGCGGCGCACCACCCGTTCACGAGCCCGAAGGACGAGCACCTCGAGTACCTCGAGACCGACCCGGGCCGTTGCCTCGCGAAGGCGTACGACATGGTGCTGAACGGCTGGGAAATCGGCGGCGGCTCGGTGCGTATCCACCGCGAGGAAGTGCAGAGCAAGGTGTTCCGCGCGCTGAAGATCGGTGCGGAAGAAGCGCAACTGAAGTTCGGCTTCCTGCTGGACGCGCTGCAGTACGGCGCGCCGCCGCACGGCGGTATCGCATTCGGCCTCGACCGCATCGTCACGATGATGGCCGGCGCCGATTCGATCCGCGACGTGATCGCATTCCCGAAGACGCAACGTGCGCAGGATCTGCTCACGCAAGCACCGAGCCCGGTCGACGAGCGTCAACTGCGCGAACTGCACATCCGTCTGCGTCAGCCGGAGCAACCGAAGGCGTAACGCGCTTCGTATCCGGTCGTGTGTGCGTTCGCGCGCACACGACGCACATGAAAAAGGCGCAGCGATGCGCCTTTTTCGTTTTTTGCGGTACAGTCGCAGCACTTGCCGCCCGTTCGGAGCACATGCCCGGCGCGCGGCCCCGAGCTGCATGAAACAACGATGACGAAGCCGCCGAAAATTCCCGAATCCGTTCTTGTCGTGATCTACACGCCCGACCTTGATGTGCTCGTGATCAAGCGTGCCGACCAGCCCGATTTCTGGCAATCGGTGACCGGCTCGAAGGACGCGCTCGACGAGCCGCTCGCGGTCACCGCCGCGCGCGAAGTGGCCGAGGAAACCGGTATCGTGACCGGCACGCCGGACGTGCCGGCCAGCGCGCTCGTCGACTGGCGCCACAAGATCGAATACGCGATCTATCCGCAATACCTGCACCGCTACGCACCGGGCGTCACGCGCAACGTCGAGCACTGGTTCGGCCTGTGCGTGCCGCATCGCGTCGACGTGACGCTGTCGCCGCGCGAGCATGTCGATCATGCGTGGCTGCCGTTCCGCGAGGCGGCCGCGCGCTGCTTCTCGCCGTCGAACGCCGAAGCGATCCTGCAACTGCCCGCCCGCGTGGCACTCTCGCGCGCGCCGCACGGCTCGTCCGCATGACGGCGGAAGCCCGCAAGCGCTTCGCGCAATTGCGGCAGATGTTCCTGCAGGAACGCGGTTCCGCGTCGCGGCTTGCCTTCACGTCGGGCAATACCGTGCGGCTGTGCGAGGGCGGCGGCGCGTTCTTCCGGGCATTGATCGAGCGGATCGATGCCGCCCGCGAGCAGGTGATGCTCGAAACCTACATCTTCTGCGACGACGCGGCCGGCCGGCCGGTGTCGGACGCGCTGATCCGCGCGGCGCAGCGCGGCGTGCGCGTGCGCGTGATCACCGACGGCATCGGCACCGCGCGCCTGCCGCTGTTCGACACATGGGTCGCGGCCGGCGTCGAGCATTGCATCTACAACCGTTTTCTGTTCGGCCGCTTCGGCTTCTCGCGCACGCATCGCAAGCTCGCGGTGATCGATCATGCCGTCGCGTTCTGTGGCGGCATCAACATCATCGACGACTACGCGCAGGGCGGCACGACGCTGCCGTTTCCGCGCTGGGATTTCGCGGTCGAGATGGCGGGGCCCGCGGTGTCCGACGTGCGCGCCGCGTTCGAACTGCAATGGCACCGGATCATGTTCGGCCACAAGCCGTATGCACAATACGCGGCCGGGCTGCATGGCGGCGAAGCATTCCCCGACATGTTCCGGCGCTGGATGCGCAGCCACCGGTGGATCAAGGCTGGCGCGCTGCGGGTCGTGACGGAGCCGAGCGTCGCGTTCGTCGCGCGCGACAATGTCGTGAATCGCCGCGCGATCGAGAAGGCGTATCTCGCGGCGATCGGCCAGGCGCGCCAGCGGATCCTGCTCGCCAATCCGTACTTCATGCCGGGCCGCAAGCTGCGCCGCGCGCTGACGGGCGCCGCGCGACGCGGCGTCGACGTGCGGATCCTGATCGGCCGCAAGGAGTTCGCGGCACTCGATACGGCCGTGCCGTTCCTCTATCACGCGCTGCTGCGCGCGGGCGTGCGCGTGGCCGAATACGACAAGACGATGCTGCACGGCAAGGTGGCCGTGATCGACGACAACTGGGCGACGGTCGGTTCGTCGAACCTGGACGCGCTGAGCCTGATGCTGAACAATGAGGCGAATGTCGTGCTGGTGCGCTACGATGCTGTCACGAACGAACTGCGCGACGCTATCGCGGCCGCATTCGCCGATGGTCGGGAAATCGACCCCGCCCGATTCGCCGCGCGCCCGCGTATCGAGCGCATGCTGAACTGGCTTGCCTATACGGCGTATCGTCTCGTGATGAAGGCGCTGACGGTCGGTGGTTACGACTGACGAAGACTAAGCGTTCGCTTCAAAAAATCTGTCCGCACGTTCGTGCGGAAAAGCCGCTCCGGTCCCGCCGGAATCGCGCAAAATAGCGGCTCGGTTAGACACCGGTTTCTAATAATTTCCTTGTTTCGCGAGCGGCCGCACTCAATAATAGTACGGCCGTTCGATTTTATTCGAACCCCCGAACGGTTACAGAAATAGCTATGCGAAAAGGCGAACAGACGCGTGCCGCGATACTTGAAGCTGCTTTGGACCTCGCCAGCCGGGACGGGCTGGAGGGGCTGACGATCGGCCTGCTGGCCGAGCGCATGCAGATGAGCAAGAGCGGTGTGTTCGCGCACTTCGGATCGCGCGAGGACCTGCAGGTCGAGGTCGTCCGCGAGTATCACCATCGTTTCGAAAACGAGGTGTTCTTTCCGAGCCTGCGCGAGCCGCGAGGCTTGCCGCGCCTTCGGGCGATGCTGGCCCGCTGGACGGAGAAGCGCATCCAGGAGGTAACGACCGGATGCATCTACATCAGCGGTGCCGTCGAGTACGACGACCGGCCTGACAGCCCCGTGCGCGAGCAGTTGATCGCAAGCGTGACGGCCTGGCGTGCCGCGATGCTGCGTGCCATTTCGCAGGCGAAGGAAGAAGGCCATCTGCGTGCGGATACGGATCCGGACCTGATGCTCTTCGAGTTGTACAGCTTCACGCTCGGCCTGCATCACGACGCACGCTTCCTGCATTCGCCGGATGCCGTGCGCCTCACGTGGGCCGCGCTGGAAAAGACGATTGTTTCGTATCAGAGCGAGAGCCGTTAGCGGCGCGTGATCCGCCCGCCAGGAGCTCGAGCCGTTTTGCCCACCTTTGGAGAGAGTCATGGGACAGTACGCCGCGCCGCTGCGCGACATGCAATTCGTGTTGCACGAGCTTCTGAACGTCGAAGCCGAAGTCAAGCAAATGCCCAAGCATGCGGACCTCGACGCCGACACGATCAACCAGGTCCTCGAGGAAGCGGGCAAGTTCTGCTCCGAGGTACTGTTCCCGCTGAACCAGGTCGGCGATCGCGAAGGCTGCACGTATGAAGGCGACGGCGTCGTGAAGACCCCGACCGGCTTCAAGGAAGCCTACCAACAGTACGTCGAGGCCGGCTGGCCGGCACTCGGCTGCGATCCGGACTACGGCGGCCAGGGCCTGCCCGCGTTCGTGAACAACGCGCTCTACGAAATGCTGAACTCGGCGAACCAGGCCTGGACGATGTATCCGGGGCTGTCGCACGGCGCCTACGAGTGCCTGCACGCGCACGGCGCGCCGGAACTGCAGCAGCGCTACCTGCCGAAGCTCGTGACGGGCGAATGGACGGGCACGATGTGCCTGACCGAGCCGCACTGCGGCACCGACCTCGGCATCCTGCGCACCAAGGCCGAACCCAACGGCGACGGCTCGTACTCGATCAGCGGCACGAAGATCTTCATCTCGAGCGGTGAGCACGACATGTCGAAGAACATCATCCACCTCGTGCTCGCGCGCCTGCCGGACGCGCCGCAGGGCACCAAGGGGATCTCGCTGTTCATCGTGCCGAAGTTCATCCCCGACGCAGCGGGCGAGCCGGGCGAGCGCAACGGCATCAAGTGCGGCTCGATCGAACACAAGATGGGCATCCACGGCAACTCGACGTGCGTGATGAACCTCGACGGCGCGACGGGCTGGATGGTCGGCGAGCCGAACAAGGGCTTGAATGCGATGTTCGTGATGATGAATGCCGCGCGCCTCGGCGTCGGCATGCAAGGCCTCGGCCTCACGGAAGTCGCGTACCAGAACTCGCTCACGTACGCGAAGGAACGCCTGCAGATGCGCTCGCTGACGGGCCCGAAGGCACCGGACAAGCCGGCCGACCCGATCATCGTGCACCCGGACGTGCGCCGCATGCTGCTCACGCAGAAGGCCTACGCCGAAGGCGCGCGCGCATTCACGTACTGGTCCGCGCTGCAGATCGACAAGGAACTGTCGCACGGTGACGAAGCGGTGCGCAAGGAAGCGGCCGACCTCGTCGCGCTGCTCACGCCGATCATCAAGGCGTTCCTTACCGACAACGCGTTCGAGTCGACCAACCACGCGATGCAGATCTACGGCGGCCACGGCTTCATCTCCGAGTGGGGCATGGAGCAGTACGTGCGCGACGCGCGGATCAACATGATCTACGAAGGCACGAACTCGATCCAGTCGCTCGACCTGCTGGGCCGCAAGGTGCTCGGCGACATGGGCGCGAAGCTGAAGAAGTTCGGCAAGCTCGTGACGGAATTCGCGGAAGCCGAAGGCGTGAAGCCGGAGATGGCCGAGTTCATCAACCCGCTCGCCGACATCGGCGACAAGGTGCAGAAGCTGACGATGGAAATCGGCATGAAGGCGATGCAGAACCCGGACGAAGTCGGCGCTGCCGCCGTGCCGTACCTGCGTACCGTTGGCCACCTGGTGTTCTCGTACTTCTGGGCGCGCATGGCGCGCCTCGCACTCGACAAGGAAGCATCGGGCGATCCGTTCTACAAGTCGAAGCTCGCGACCGCACGTTTCTACTTCGCGCGCCTCTTGCCCGAGACGGCGTCGACGATCCGCGCCGCACGTGCCGGTTCGAAGACGATGATGGAAGTCGACGAATCGCTGTTCTGACGCGAGTCCGGGTGGCGCGCGACGCGCGCCGCCCGAACGCAACGGTTCCTGGTACTCACTTCGCCGTGCAGCCCACCCCTCCCGCGCTGCACGACACTATCCGGAGACATCCCGTGAGCAATTTCCTGATTCGCAAGGTCGCCGTGCTGGGCGCCGGCGTGATGGGCGCGCAGATCGCCGCGCACCTCATCAACGCACGCGTGCCGGTACTGCTGTTCGACCTGCCGGCCAAGGAAGGCCCGAAAAACGCGATCGCGCTGAAGGCGATCGAGAACCTGAAGAAGCTGTCGCCCGCGCCGTTCGGCGTGAAGGACGACGCGAAGTACCTCGAAGCAGCGAACTACGAAGACGACATCGCGAAGCTCGCCGAGTGCGACGTCGTGATCGAAGCGATCGCCGAGCGGATGGACTGGAAGCACGACCTGTACAAGAAGGTCGCACCGCACATCGCGCCGAACGCGATTTTCGCGACCAACACGTCGGGCCTGTCGATCACGAAGCTGTCCGAAGGTTTCTCGGACGAGCTGAAGTCGCGCTTCTGCGGCGTGCACTTCTTCAACCCGCCGCGCTACATGCACCTCGTCGAACTGATCCCGACCGCGCATACGCGTCCGGAGATCCTCGACCAGCTCGAAACCTTCCTGACGAGCATCGTCGGCAAGGGCGTCGTGCGCGCGAAGGACACGCCGAACTTCATCGCGAACCGCGTCGGCATCTTCTCGATCCTCGCGGTGATCACCGAGGCCGCCAAGTTCGGCCTGCGCTTCGACGAAGTCGACGACCTGACGGGCAGCCGCCTCGGCCGCGCGAAGTCGGCAACGTTCCGCACCGCGGACGTGGTCGGCCTCGACACGATGGCGCACGTGATCAAGACGATGCAGGACAACCTCGCCGACGATCCGTTCTTCCCGGTCTACCAGACGCCTGCCGTGCTCGCCGAACTGGTGAAGCAGGGCGCGCTCGGCCAGAAGACGGGCGGCGGTTTCTACAAGAAGGAAGGCAAGGCGATCAAGGTGCTCGACGCGAAGACGGGCACTTACGTGGATTCGGGCGCGAAGGCGGACGAAACCGTCGGCCGCATCCTGAAGCGCCCGCCGGCGGAACGCCTGAAGCTGCTGCGTGAAACGGACCATCCGCACGCGCAGTTCCTGTGGTCGATCTTCCGCGACGTGTTCCACTACATCGGCGTGCATCTCGAATCGATCGCCGACAACGCGCGCGACGTCGACCTCGCGATCCGCTGGGGCTTCGGCTGGAACGAAGGCCCGTTCGAAGGCTGGCAGGCCGCCGGCTGGAAGCAGGTCGCCGAGTGGGTGCAGGAAGACATCGCGGCCGGCAAGGCGCTCGCGAACGTGCCGCTGCCGTCGTGGGTGCTCGAAGGCGCGGTTGCCGAGAAGGGCGGCGTGCACACGGCCGAAGGCTCGTGGGCGCCGGCAGCGAAGCGCTTCGTGCCGCGTTCGGACCTCGCGGTCTACGACAAGCAGGTATTCCGCGCGCCGCTGCTCGGCGAAGCCGGCGCCGATCCGAAGACGTACGGCAAGACGCTGTTCGAGACCGACGCGGTGCGTGCGTGGGTCGACGACCGTGCGGGTGAAGACGACGTCGTGATCGTGTCGTTCAAGTCGAAGATGAACACGATCGGACCGAGCGTGATCGATGGCCTCGTGCAGGCAATCGAACTCGCGGAGAAGGACTACAAGGGCGTGGTGATCTGGCAGCCGACGTCGCTGAAGCTCGGCACGCCGGGCGGCCCGTTCTCGGCTGGCGCGAACCTCGAAGAGGCGATGCCCGCGTTCATGATGGGCGGCGCGAAGGGCATCGAGCCGTTCGTGAAGAAGTTCCAGGAAGGCATGCTGCGCGTGAAGTACGCGAACGTGCCGGTCGTCGCAGCCGTGTCGGGCATCGCGCTCGGCGGCGGGTGCGAGCTGATGCTGCACAGCGCGAAGCGTGTCGTGCACGTCGAGAGCTACATCGGTCTCGTCGAAGTGGGTGTCGGCCTCGTGCCGGCGGGCGGCGGCCTGAAGGAAGCGGCGCTGCGCGCAGCGGATGCCGCAACGGCCGCGAACGCGACCACCGACATCCTGAAGTTCGTCACGAAGTCGTTCGAGAACGCGGCGATGGCGAAGGTGTCGGCGTCCGCGCACGATGCGCGTGCGATGGGCTACGTGAAGCCGTCCGACACGATCATCTTCAACGTGTTCGAACTGCTCGACACCGCGAAGAAGGAAGCGCGTGCGCTGGCCGCAACCGGCTACCGCGCACCGCTGCGCGCGAAGGACGTGCCGGTCGCAGGCCGTTCGGCGATCGCGACGATCAAGGCATCGCTCGTCAACATGCGTGACGGCCGCTTCATCAGCGACCACGACTACCTGATCGCGAGCCGCATCGCCGAAGCCGTGTGCGGCGGCGACGTCGAAGCCGGCAGCCTGGTCGACGAGCAGTGGCTGCTCGCGCTGGAGCGTCGTGCGTTCGTCGAGCTGCTCGGCACGCAGAAGACGCAGGAACGGATCATGGGCATGTTGCAGACCGGCAAGCCGGTGCGTAACTGAGCGAGCGGATAAGGCAAGGAGTCTCAAATGAGCAAACAATTGCAAGACGCATACATCGTCGCCGCCAGCCGCACGCCGATCGGCAAGGCCCCGCGCGGTGTCTTCAAGAACACGCGCCCGGACGAGCTGCTGGTCCACGCGCTGAAGTCGGCGGTGGCGCAGGTGCCGGGCTTCGACACGAAGCTGATCGAAGACGCGATCATCGGCTGCGCGATTCCGGAAGCCGAGCAGGGCCTGAACGTCGCGCGGATGGGGGCGCTGCTCGCAGGCCTGCCGCAGACGGTCGGCGGCGTGACGGTCAACCGCTTCTGCGCGTCGGGCATCACGGCGCTGGCCATGGCGGCCGACCGCATCCGCGTCGGCGAATCGGACGCGATCTTCGCGGGTGGTTGCGAATCGATGAGCATGGTGCCGATGATGGGCAACAAGCCGTCGATGTCGCCGCACATCTTCGATCGCAATGAAGACTTCGGCATCGCGTACGGGATGGGCCTGACGGCCGAGCGCGTCGCGGAGCAGTGGAAGGTGAGCCGCGAAGACCAGGACGCGTTCTCGGTCGAATCGCACCGCAAGGCGCTTGCCGCCCAGCAGGCCGGCGAGTTCAACGACGAGATCGCCGCGTACACGATCACCGAGCGTTTCCCGAACCTCGCGACGGGTGAAGTCGACGTGAAGACGCGCGAGATCGCGCTCGACGAAGGTCCGCGTGCGGATACGTCGATCGAAGGCCTCGCGAAGCTGCGCACGGTGTTCGCGAACAAGGGCTCGGTCACGGCCGGCAACAGCTCGCAGACGTCGGACGGCGCGGGCGCGCTGCTCGTCGTGTCGGAGAAGGTGCTCAAGGAATTCAACCTGACGCCGCTCGCGCGCTTCGTGAGCTTCGCGGTGCGTGGCGTGCCGCCGGAAATCATGGGCATCGGTCCGAAGGAAGCGATTCCGGCCGCGCTGAAGGCCGCCGGCCTGAAGCAGGACGATCTCGACTGGATCGAGCTGAACGAAGCGTTCGCCGCGCAATCGCTGGCGGTGATGCGCGATCTCGGCCTCGACCCGTCGAAGGTCAACCCGATGGGCGGCGCGATCGCACTCGGCCACCCGCTCGGCGCGACCGGCGCGATCCGCGCGGCGACCGTCGTGCACGGCCTGCGTCGCCGCAACCTGAAGTACGGGATGGTCACGATGTGCGTGGGCACCGGCATGGGCGCCGCGGGCATCATCGAACGCCTGTAAGCGGAGCGGGACAAGAGCGACGACGGTGCGCGGGCCACGAGCTCGCGCACCGTTTTTTCATTCCGATAGAGGAAAGTCAAAGGAGACGGTTGTGGCCGAAATTCAAGTGGAACGCGCCGATGGCGTGATGACGATCACGATCGCGCGCCCGGCGAAGAAGAACGCGCTGACGGCGGCGATGTACCAGACGATGGCCGACGCACTCGCCGAAGCGCAGGAAGACAAGGCGGTTCGCGTGATCCTGCTGCGCGGTGGCGACGGCAACTTCACTGCGGGGAACGATCTCGAGGATTTCCTGAAGTCGCCGCCGAAGGACGACACCGCGCCGGTGTTCCAGTTTCTCGCGCGGATCAGCAGCGCGAGCAAGCCGATCGTAGCTGCGGTGCCGGGCCTGGCGATCGGCGTCGGCGTAACGATGCTGCTGCACTGCGACCTGGTCTACGCGGCCGACACCGCGACGTTCTCGCTGCCGTTCACGCAGCTCGGGCTGTGCCCGGAAGCCGCGTCGAGCGTGCTGCTGCCGCGTCTGGCCGGCCATCAGGTGGCGGCCGAGAAGCTGCTGCTCGGCGAGGCGTTCGACGCGCTGGAAGCGCACCGGATCGGCATCGTCAACCGCGTGCTGCCAGCGGCCGAGCTCGACGCGTTCGCGGCGAAGCAGGCGGCGAAGCTCGCGGCACTGCCGGCGGCATCGCTGCGCGTGACGAAGGCGCTGCTCAAGGATACGGGCGGTGTGGCGACGCAGGCGCGGATGGCCGAGGAAGCGGGCCACTTCGCCGCGATGCTGCGCGCGCCGGAAGCGCGCGAGGCGATGACGGCGTTCTTCGAGAAGCGCAAGCCGGATTTCCGTCAGTTCGACTGACGGAGCGGGGCACGCCGGCGGCGGACCGCCGGCGCACTCTCGCGATCGCGATCAGGCCGTGCCGTAGTCGACGTGGCCGGTTTCGCGGCAGAAGCTGACGAGCCGCAAGCCGGCCGCTTTCGCGATCTCGATCGCGAGCGACGACGGCGCGGAGATGGTCGCCACCAGCGGGATGCCGACCCGTGCGGCCTTGCGCACGAGCTCGTAGCTCGCGCGGCTCGACAGGAACACGAAGCCGTCGGTCGCGTCGGCGCGCGACAGCACGAGCGAGCCGATCAGCTTGTCGAGTGCGTTGTGGCGGCCGACATCTTCAAACGCCATCCGGATCGTGCCTGTTGCGTCGCACCACGCGGCCGCATGCAGGCTGCCCGTGAGCCGCGTGAGCGCCTGGTGGGCCGGCAGCGCCTGCGCGGCGCGCGTCAGCGCGTCGGGTGCGAGGCGCGCAAGAAAGCCCGTATCGGGCACGCGTTCGGGCGCGAGGTCGAGCAGGTCGATGCTTTCGATTCCGCATACGCCGCAGCCGGTGCGCCCCGCGAGCGCGCGGCGCCGGTCCTTCAGCGCGGCGAACGCCTGCTGGACGACTTCCAGGTGGACTTCCGCGTGCGGCAGCGGCGCGTCGGCGTGCAGGATCACGTCGATGTCCTTGATGTCGCTGCCGCGCGCGACGATCCCTTCCGAGATCGCGAAACCGACCGCGAACGCTTCGAGGTCGCACGGCGTACACATCATCACCGCATGCGAGATGCCGTTGAAGACGAGCGCGACGGGCCATTCCTGGCCCACGTAGTCGTGCGCGGTTTCGACGGCGCCGCCGCGCGTGCGGCGCACGGACAGTTCGATCGCGCCGCGCGGTTCGTCGCGCATGTCACCGGATTCGGTCGGATTCACGAGCACTCCCGTTGATTCGGCGCGAGGCCGGCGGCAATCGTATCCGCCGCCCGCGCGCAGAGGTTCTAAAATACCTCAGGCAAGCCGGCCGCGCCGGTATCCGCCACGTCAGGTAACGATCATGGGACTCAGCGACGCTCCACTGCTATTCACCTTCGAACACGATTCATCGGAAAACTTCACGTATATCCCGATGATCGTGCGTTTCAATCTCGACCGTTTCGGTCTGCGGATTTCACTGGAGCAGTGGCAGTTGCTGCCGCTCGAGGACCGCAAGCTGCTCGCGCGCTTTCCGGCCGACGACGACACCGCGATCGAGCCCAACTTCGACCACGCGCTGTTCGAAATGCTGCGCACGCACGCGGATCTGGAACCATCGTGGTTCCAGCCGGACGAGCAGCCGACCTGGCGCGCCACCGACATCGTGCCGGAGTCGCTCGTGCAGCAGAGCGCGCTGGCCGGGCTGATGGCGCCCGAGCTCGCGCAGTGGCAGCGGCTCGCGCCGTTCCAGCGCTACGTGCTGGTGAAGCTGTCGCGCAAGCCGAAGCTGAACCACGATTTCCTGCCCGCGATGCGGGAGTTCGGGCTGACGGCCACGCACTGAGCTGGCCGAAGGCAGGGGCAAGCGCCGCCGTGCGGCGCTCGCCCGTCAGAGCGGCGGCAGTTGCCGCGGCTTGCGGTCGGTGCCGGTCGCGACGTAGGTGAGCGTCGCTTCGGTGACCTTCACGACTTCGCCCATCAGGCGCATGCGCTGCGCGTACACCTCGACGTCGACCGTGATCGACGTATTGCCGGTGCGCGTGATGGTCGCATAGAAGCTCAGCAGGTCGCCGACGAACACCGGCTGCTTGAACACGAACGAGTTGACCGCGACCGTCGCGACGCGACCGTTCGCGCGCTGGCTCGCGGGGATCGAGCCGGCGATGTCGACCTGCGACATGATCCAGCCGCCGAACACGTCGCCGTGGACGTTCGCGTCGTGCGGTTGCGGGACGACGCGCAGCGCGGGCTGCTTTTGCGGGAGTTCGAGGGTCGAATCGGTCATGGCGGGGGCTTTCATCCTGTAATAAATACGCCGCCGCGCGCAGGCCGGCCGGCGAGGGCGCCGGCAGCGGCGCGAAGCGGCTTCTGCGACAATACAACGTTCGCAAATTGTACGAGAAAGTGAGCGAGCCGGCCGCCGTCGCGCGCGTCCGGCACCGCCGCCGATCCTTCCCCCCATGCGCCGATTTCCTGCTTCCGGTGAGCCCGCGCCGGCTTCAACCGGGCCCCGCAACGACTGGCAGACCATCCGGTCGTTGCTGCCGTACCTGACCACCTACAAATGGCGCGTCGCGCTCGCGCTCGGCTGCCTGATCGGCGCGAAGGTCGCGAACCTCGGCGTGCCGGTCGTGATGAAGCGCATCGTCGACCACCTGTCCTACGTCCAGCAGATCACCGCGATCGGCCGCGCCGAACAGTCGGCCGGCATCGTGCTTGCGGGCGGCGTGGGGCTGCTGGTCGTCGCGTATGCGCTCGTGCGGCTGTCCACTTCCCTGTTTACCGAGCTGCGCGAGATCCTGTTCTCGAAGGTCACCGAGAGCGCGGTGCGCCAGCTCGCGCTGCAGGTGTTCCGGCACCTGCACGGGCTGTCGCTGCGGTTTCACCTGGAGCGCCAGACCGGCGGCATGTCGCGCGACATCGAGCGCGGCACGCGCGGCATCCAGCAGCTGATTTCGTATTCGCTGTACAGCATCCTGCCGACGCTCGTCGAGGTCGGGCTCGTGCTCGGCTTCTTCGTGGTCAAGTACGAGGCCTATTACGCGTACGTGACGTTCGCGGCGCTGGTCACGTACATCGTGTTCACGGTGAAGGTCACCAACTGGCGCACGCATTTCCGCCGCACGATGAACGAGCTCGATTCGCGCGCGAACTCGCGGGCGATCGATTCGCTGATCAACTACGAGACGGTCAAGTATTTCGGCAACGAGGAGTGGGAAGCGCAGCGCTACGACGAGAACCTGAAGCGCTACCGGAAGGCCTCGATCCGCTCGCAGAATTCGCTGTCGGTGCTGAACTTCGGCCAGCAGGCGATCATCGGCACGGGGCTCGTGTTCATCCTGTGGCGCGCGACGCAGGGCGTGCTCGCAGGCAAGCTGACGCTCGGCGATCTGGTGCTGATCAACACGTTCATGCTGCAGCTGTACATCCCGCTGAACTTTCTCGGCGTCGTCTATCGCGAGCTGAAGCAGAGCCTCACCGACATGGACCGGATGTTCGGGCTGCTGTCGGCCGCGAAGGAAGTGGCCGACCTGCCCGATGCGCAGCCGCTCGCGGTGGCCGGCGCGCAGGTGCGCTTCGAGCACGTGAATTTCGCGTACGAGCCCGCGCGGCAGATCCTGCACGACGTGTCGTTCACGATCGACGCGGGCACGACGACCGCGGTGGTTGGCCACAGCGGCTCCGGGAAGTCGACGCTGTCGCGGCTGCTGTTCCGCTTCTACGATCTCGACCGGCAGGCGGGCGGTGCGATCCGGATCGACGGGCAGGACATCCGCGACGTCAGGCAGGACTCGCTGCGCGCGTCGATCGGGATCGTCCCGCAGGACACCGTGCTGTTCAACGACTCGATCTACTACAACATCGCGTACGGCCGGCCGACCGCGACCCGCGACGAGGTGATCGCGGCCGCACGCGCTGCGCACATCCACGATTTCATCGAAAGCCTGCCGAAGGGTTATGACACGCCGGTCGGCGAGCGCGGGCTGAAGCTGTCGGGTGGCGAGAAGCAGCGCGTCGCGATCGCGCGCACGCTGTTGAAGGATCCGCCGGTGCTGCTGTTCGACGAAGCGACGTCGGCGCTCGATTCGCGCTCGGAGCGCGCGATCCAGCACGAACTCGACCAGATCGCGCGGCATCGCACGACGCTCGTGATCGCGCACCGGCTGTCGACGGTCGTGCATGCACAGCAGATCCTCGTGATGGACCACGGGCGGATCGTCGAGCGTGGCACGCACGACGAACTCGTGCGTGCCGACGGGTTGTATGCACAGATGTGGGCGCTGCAGCAGCAGCGCGCGGCGGCGGGCGGGGAAGAGGCGGAAGCCGCGTGAGCGGCGGTGCCGCGCACGGGGCGCGCAGCGGGAAGGCGGCGTGCCTGATGCGCGGGAGTCGGGCCGGCAGGAGGGTTCGGCAGGCGCGGGACCGGTTGACCTGTTGATCAGCCAGGCCGCCCCGGCCGGTTTGCCGGCCAACCCGTCCGTCAGCTCACCAGCCGTCTGATCGATCGGCCCGACGACCCGTCAGCCGGTCACTTCGCGGCGCGCAGCCGCGCATCCAGCTCGCCGAGCTGAACGGGCGTGCCGACGTTCTCCCAGATTCCTTCATACAGTTCGCCGCTCGCGCGGCCGGCCTCGATCGCCGCGCGATAGTACGGCGTCAGCGCGCGCCGCGTGCCGGGCGCGAGATCGCGGAACATCCGCGTGTCGTACAGGCCGATGTTGCCGAACGTGAAGCGCGCGGCGCCGTCGAGCGCAAGGCGGCCGTCGTCGCCGAGCGCGAAGTCGCCGGCCGGGTGGAACGGCGGGTTCGGCACCATCACGAGGTGCATCGCCGGTGCGTCGAGCGCGGCCATCCGGGCGGCGCGCGGTGCGAGCGACCGGTAGTCGAACGCGCAGTACACGTCGCCGCTGACCGCCGCGAACACGGCCGGCTGCCCGTCGCGCTCGAGCAGCGGCAACGCCTGTGCGATGCCGCCCGCGGTTTCCAGTGCCTCGCCCTCGGCCGAATACGCGAGCCGCACGCCCCAGCGTGAGCCGTCGCCGAGCGCAGCCTCGATCTGCTCGCCGAGCCACGCGTGGTTGATCACGATCGTCTCGATGCCCGCGCGGGCGAGCGCTTCGATCTGCCACACGATCAGCGGCTTGCCGGCCGCTTCGAGCAGCGGCTTCGGGCGGGTGTCGGTGAGCGGGCGCATCCGTTCGCCGCGCCCGGCGGCGAAGATCATCGCCGTGGTCAGGGTGGTGCTCATGTTCGGCCGGGTGTCAGGAGAGTCGGAGCGATCAGAAGGTATAGCCCACGTCGGCCGGCGCGTTGCCCTCGAGCTCGTCGAGCAGCTTCGCGAACGGCACGAGCGGGCGGTAGCGCAGCGCGACCTTGCGCGCATAGGCGATGAAGCGCGGCAGGTCGTTCAGGTAGTGCGGCTTGCCGTCGCGGTAATTGATCCGCGCGAACAGGCCGAGCACCTTGATGTGGCGCTGCAGCCCCATCCATTCGAGCTGGCGGTAGAACTCGCCGAAATCGGGGTCGACCGGCAGGCCGGCCTTTTTCGCCTTTTCCCAGTAGTACGCGAAGCAGTCGAGCTCGAACTCCTCGTCCCAGCTGATGAAGGCGTCGCGCAGCAGCGACACGACGTCGTACGTCAGCGGCCCGTAGACGGCGTCCTGGAAATCGAGGATGCCCGGGTTCGGCTCGCACACCATCAGGTTGCGCGGCATGAAATCGCGCAGCATGAAACCCTGCGGCTGCGCGTGCGCGCTGGCGACCAGCAGCGCGAAGGTGCGGTCGAGCGTGCCGCGCATCGCGTCGGTGACGGGCTTGCCGAGGTGGCGGCCGACGAACCATTCGGGCATCAGCTCCATCTCGCGGCGCAGGAATGCCTCGTCGAACGGCGGCAGCACGTCGGGCGCCGACGTGAGCTGGAAGCGGATCAGTGCGTCGAGCGCCGCGCGCATCAGCGGCTTCGCGGCGGCCGGGTCGGCCGGATCGAGCACCGAGATGTACGACGTGCGGCCGAGATCGGTCACGAGCATGAAACCTGCATCGAAATCGTGGGCCAGCACGTCCGGCACGTGGTCGCCGGCCGCGGCGAGCAGCTGCGCGACCTGGACGAATTCGCGGCACTTCTCGGGCGGCGGCGCGTCGACGGCGATCAGCGTGCCGCCGGCGCTCGTGGCCGATGCGACACGGAAATAGCGGCGGAAACTGGCGTCCGACGATGCGGGCGCGAGGGTCGACAGGTCGAGCGCATAGCGTTCGGCGAGCGGATGCAGCCACGCGGTGAGCGCTTCGAGGCGGGTGTCGGGCTGGGATGCGGCGGATGGGGGCGTCATGAAACTCGGAGGAGGGGGGAACGTCTTGCCATATAATACCCCACGACTTTTTTGACGCGCCCCGCGTCAGCTTTCCGCCGTGCAGGCCCGCCGCCTGTCGCGCCGTCACCCGAACGCCTCCCCGGTTTGCGCTCAGCCGCAGTCGCGGTGCGACGGTGCGGCCCGCCGCGCGCGAATGTGCCGCGACGGCGCGGTTGACAAGGGGCGATTCGCCAAACGATAGATGCCGCCCAAACCGCTATTCCCGAATGTTTTCCCCGGTGACGGGGCGCCGCGCAAACGGCGGCTCGCGCTCGCGCTCCTGGCCGTGCCTGGCCTCGTGCCGGCCGTGTCGTACGCGCAGCTGTCGGGCGCGGCCGCGCAGCCGCAGCCGCTCGACTCGCCGTGGGATCTGCGTCTCGCGCCCCAGCTCGAGGATCGTCCGCTGAAGGACGGCGCGAAGCCCGCCGCCTTCGTGATCGCCGACCACACGAGCGGCACGGCCGAGCAGGATCTCGCCGCGAAGGGTTCGGCCGAACTGCGGCGCGGTGACGTGGTCGTGAAGGCCGACGCGATCCACTACGATCAGGATACCGACATGGCCGATGCGTACGGCCAGGTCAGGATCAACAATTCCGGCACGTCGTTCGCGGGCCCCGAGGCGCACCTGAAGATCGAGGCGAACCAGGGCTTCATGACCGCGCCGAAGTACCACTTCAACATGACGGGCGGGTCGGGCAGCGCGGAACGCGTCGACATGGTCGACAACGAGCGCTCGGTGTTCGTCAACGGCACCTACACCGCGTGCCAGTGCTCGACGAACCCCGCGTGGTACATCAAGGGCAGCCGCTTCGACTTCGATACGGGCGCCGATGAAGGCAGCGCGCGCAACGGCGTGCTGTTCTTCCAGGGCGTGCCGATCTTCGCGAGCCCGTGGATGACGTTCCCGCTGTCGGGCGAGCGGCGCAGCGGCCTGCTGCCGCCAACGTTCGCGATGAACTCGAGCAACGGCTTCGAACTGTCGCTGCCGTACTACTTCAACATCGCGCCGAACCGCGACCTGACGCTCACGCCGCGCATCATCTCGCGACGCGGCGTGATGACCGAGGCGACGTTCCGCTACCTGTCGCCGTCGTATTCGGGCACGTTTACGGCCAATTACCTGCCGGATGACCGGCTCGCGCACCGCAACCGTTACGCGATCTACTGGCAGCACCAGCAGAACTTCGGCGGCGGCTTCGGCGGCTACGTCTACTACAACAAGGTCTCGGACACTACGTATCCGGAAGACCTCGGGTCGACGAACCAGTTCGTCAACGGGACGCAGACGCTGTACCAGCAGGAAGCAGGCCTCACGTACAACAACGGCCCGTGGTCGGTGCTCGCGCGCTACCAGCACTGGCAGACGCTGCCGCCGTCGATCGCGCCGTACAGCCGCGAGCCGCAGTTGAACGTGAAGTACACGAAGTACAACGTCGGCGGCTTCGACTTCGGCGCGGAAGCCGACTATTCGCGGTTCCGCATCACGACGGCCGATGCGACCCAGGGTGACCGGATTGTCTTCAATCCGTATATCGCATACGGCGTGTACGGCCCCGGCTACTTCGTCGTGCCGAAGGTCCAGTACCACTTCGCGTCGTACGACCTGAACTACCTGTCGTCGACCACGCCGAACAGCCCAAAGCGCTTCACCGAGTCGATCCCGACCGTGAGCTTCGACACGGGGCTGATCTTCGACCGCTCGGTGCGCCTGTTCGGCCAGGACTTCATCCAGACCCTCGAGCCGCGCCTGTACTACGTGTACACGCCGTATCGCGACCAGTCGAACGCTCCGCTGTTCGACTCCGCGGAATCGGACTTCGGCCTCGCGGAGATCTACCAGCCGAACACGTTCGTCGGCAACGACCGGATCGCCGATGCGAACCGGATCACGGCCGGCCTGACGTCGCGCTTCATCGATCCGCGCACCGGCGACGAGCGTGCGCGCTTCGTGATCGCGCAGCAGTACTACTTCGCCGATCAGCGCGTCACGCTGAATTCCGGGCAGTCCGCCGTGCAGGCGCGCCACTCGGACCTGATCGTCGGCGCCGCGCTGAAGCTCGGCTCGGGCTTCATGTCGGAGACGGCGTTCCAGTACAACCAGAACAACAACCAGCTCGTGAAGTCGAGCGTCGGTTTCGGCTACAGCCCGGGCGAGCGCCGCGTGATCAACGTCGGCTACCGCTACACGCGATCGAACACCACGCTCGACAACCAGCCGATCAACCAGTTCCTGATCTCCGCGCAATGGCCGCTGACGCGCCGCCTGTATGCGATCGGCCGCTTCAACTACGACCTCGCGGGCGATCGCGTAGTTGACGGTCTGGTCGGCTTACAATACGACGCGGATTGCTGGGCGCTCGGGGTCGGGGTGCAACGGGCGGCGAACGGCATCAATTCGTCGGGACAGCAGAACTCGTCGACGCGAGTCATGATGCAGCTGACGCTCAAGGGCCTGTCGACCGTCGATAACGGCCTCGTGTCCGCATTCCGCGCCGGGGTGCCGGGCTACACGCCGCTGCCGCCGCCGGCGCCGCCGATGTCCCGCTTCAGCAACTACGAGTAACGCCGGCTTGTCTGCACCGGTCAGCACGATTTCAATGGAGTTCCAGTGGCAATGAAGAAAACCCTTCGTTTCGCGGCAGTCGTGTCCAGCCTCGCTGCGGCCTCCGCGCTGCTCGCCGCCGCGCCGGCCGCGGCGCAGGCGCTCGGTTCGCAAGGTGCGCAGCTCGCCGACGAAGTCGTCGCGGTCGTCAACAACGACGTGATCACGGGCCGCGAACTCGACCAGCGTGCCGGCCTGATCGCGCGCCGGCTGCAGCAGCAGAACGCCCCCGTGCCGCCGACCGACCAGTTGCGCGCGCAGGTGCTGAACCAGATGGTGCTCGAACGTATCCAGGTGCAGAAGGCCAAGGACGACGGGATCCGCATCGACGACGCGACCGTGCAGTCCACGCTGCAGCGTCTCGCGCAGGCGAACGGCATGACGCTCGAGCAGTACCGCGGGCGTCTCGAGGCGCAAGGCGTGCCCTGGAGCGTCTTCACGAGCGACGCGCGCACCGAACTGATGCTGTCGAAGCTGCGCGAGCGCGAGGTCGACGGCAAGATCACCGTGTCGGACGCCGAGGTCGCGAACTACATCGCGAGCCAGCGCGGGCCGAACGCGTCGCAGCAGCAGGACCTGCGCTTCCAGCACATCTTCATCAAGGCGCCGACCAACGCGCCGCAGGCCGACATCGAAGCCGCGCAGAAGAAGGCTGACGCGTTGCTGCAGCAGGCGAAGTCGGGCGCCGACTTCGAGAAGCTCGCGAAGAACAATTCGGAAGCGAACGACGCGAAGAAGGGCGGTGACCTCGGCTTCAAGGCGCCGAGCGCGCTGCCGGCCGACGTCGTCGACGCCGCGTCGAAGCTGCGCCCGGGCCAGGTCAACCCGACGCTGATCCGCGTGCCGGACGGCTTCGAGATCGTGCGTCTCGTCGACCGCCGCCAGAGCCAGGGCGCGACTGCCGCCGCACCGAAGATCGTCCAGACGCACGTGCGCCACATCCTGCTGCGCGTGGGTGAAGGCAAGTCGGAAGGCCAGGCGCGCCAGCAACTGGCCGACATCCGCAACCAGGTCGAGGCCGGCGGCGATTTCGCGAAGTTCGCGCGCACCTACTCGCAGGACGGTTCGGCGTCGCAGGGCGGCGATCTCGGCTGGATCAGCCCGGGCGAGACCGTGCCGGAATTCGAGCGCGCGATGAACAACCTGCAGGACGGCCAGATCAGCCAGCCGATCCGTACCGAATACGGTTACCACCTGATCCAGGTGCTGAGCCGCCGCGAAGCGGAAGGCTCGGTGCAGCAGCAGATGGATATCGCGCGTCAGGCGATCGGCCAGCGCAAGGCCGAGCAGGCGTATGCCGACTGGCTGCGCGAGCTGCGCGATTCGTCGTACGTGCAGTACAAGATCGGCGGCGTCGGTCCGGCGAACTGAGCGAGTTTCAGATGACCACGCCCGCGCTGCAGATCGCGATCACGACCGGCGAACCCGCGGGGGTCGGCCCGGAGCTGACCGTGCAGGCGCTGCGTGATGCCGCGCAGCGCTGGCCCGACGCGCATTTCACCGTGCTCGGCGATGCGGCGCTGCTCGACGCGCGCGCGGCGGC
>NZ_JAAGPE010000170.1:0-21991 GCF_017104605.1 Burkholderia sp. Ac-20384
TGCCCTGGATCTGGACGGCCTGCCGCTCGCTCGTCAGCAACTGCTGTTGGGCCGTCAGCACGTCGATGAACGGCGTCAGGCCGCCCGCGTAACGATCCTGCGCGAGCGACACGAGCTTGCGCGCGTCGTCGACGGCCGCGGAGGCTTGCTGCGCGGCGTCGGCGAGCACCGACAATCCCGTGACCGCATTCTGCACCTCCTGGAACGCGGTGAGCACGGTCTGCCGGTAGCTGGCCTGCGCGGCGACATAGCCGGCCTGCGCGAAATCGACGCCGGCCTTCAGCTTGCCGCCTTCGAACAGCGGCTGGCTAAGCGACCCGCCGACCGACCACAGCAACGCCGGCACGGTGAACAGGCCGGCGAAGCGCGTGGCATCCCAGCCGATATCGGGCGACAGCATGATGCGCGGGAAATACGCGGCGCGCGCGACGCCGATCTGCGCATTCGCGGCCGCCATCGCCCGCTCGGCCGACGCGACGTCGGGGCGCCGCTGCAGCACGTCGCTCGGCAGGCCGGTCGGCAGCGCCGGCGCGTTGATCGGCACGACGCGCGGCGCGATCGAGAAAGCGGGGGCCGGCGTGCCGACCAGCGTCGCGATCGCGGTTTCGACCTGCACGCGCTGCTGGAGCAGCAGTTGCGCCTGCGTGCGCGTCGCGTCGAGCTGCGCGCGCTGCTGCAGCAAATCGAGGCCCGACACCGCGCCGAGGTCGTGGCGCGCGCTCACGTAGTCGAGCGCCTTCTGCTGCAGATCGATCGACCGCTTGACGACGTCGATCTCGGTGTCGAATTCACGCAGCGCGAAATAGCTCGATGCGAGATCGGCGGTCAGCACCAGGCGGGCGTTCGCGAAATCGTCGCCGGCCTGCTCGGTGGTCGCCTGCGCCGATTCGACGCTGCGCCGCACGCGGCCGAACAGGTCGAGTTCGTAGCTGACGGCCGCACCGACCTGGACATCGTTCTGCACGGTCGACGTGCTCTGCGTCGCGTAGTTGGTCTGCGGCCGGTCGGCCGAGATCTTGAAGCGCTGGCCGCTCGCGTTCAGGCCGACGGCCGGATACTGCGCGGAGGCGACCGACGCGAGTGTCGCCTTCGCCTGGTCGTAGCGCGCGGCGACGGCCTTCAGGTTCTGGTTGTTGCGCAGCGCTTCGGCTTCCAGTGCATCGAGCTGCGGATCGCCGAACGCGGTCCACCATGCCGGGTCGAGCGGCGCGCTCGCCGGCGCGGCCGGATGCCAGTATGAATCCGCCGGATCGAGCCGCCATGCGGCCGGCGTGTCGACGTCGGGCCGTTTGTAATCGGGGCCGACCGTGCAGCCCGCGAGGGCGGCTGCGAGCGCAACGGCAGTGGCGACCGACGTGGCAGCGGCGGCGGGCCGCCGGCGGAAGCGCATCGCGATCACGACTTCGCCTCCGCGGTGCCGGAGGCCGGCTTCGCGGCCGGCGCCGAGACGATCACCTGGTCGCCGTTCGCGAGCGCGTCGCTCGGGTTCGTGACGAGGCGGTCGTTCGGCGTGATCGGGCCGTCGACTTCGAGCGTCTGCCCGATCGTGCGCACGACCGTCACCGATTTCAGGCGCACCTGGCCGTTCGCGTCGACGGTCGCGACCGTCGGACCTTCGGCGCGGAACAGCAGCGTATTGGCCGGTACCTGCAGGCGGCCGACCGGCGTCATCGGCAAGGTGGCCTGCACGTACGCGCCGGGCAGCAGCCGGCCGTCCGGGTTCGGCAGCGTGATTTCGATCTGCAACGAGCGCGTCGCGACGTCGATCGCCTCGGACGTGCGCGTGATTGTCCCGTCGAACGTGCGGCCCGGCAGCTCGGCCTGCGCGACGCTCACATGCTGGCCGACCTTCACCTGCTGCGCGTACGCCTGCGGCACCTGCACGTAGAGGCGCAACTGGTCGGCCTGCACGACCGTGAACAGCGAGCGGCCGGCGTTGCCGGAGCTGACGAGATCGCCGACGTCGACGTTGCGCTGCGTGACGATCCCGTCGATCGGCGCGACGATCCGCTGGAAGCCTTTCAGCTCGGTGAGACGGCGCATGTTCGCATCGGCCGCGGCGAGGTTCGCGGTGCCCTGGTTGAACGCGCCTTGCCGGTCGTCGAGTTCCTGCTGCGAGACGGCATCGCGCTGGCGCAGCTGCTGCGCGCGGTCGAACGACGTCTTCGCGAGCGCGAGGGCGGCCTGCGCCTGCTGGCGCTGCGCGGTGGCCTGCGCGAGTTCCTGGTTCAGCTCGGGCGTGTCGAGTTCGGCGAGCAGTTGCCCCTGCTTCACGTGCGCGCCGATGTCGGCCTGCCAGCGCAGCACGTAGCCGCTCGCGCGGGCGTAGATCGGCGCCTCGACGAAGCCGCGCAGCGTGCCGGGCAGCGTCAGCTTGCCGCCGGTGGCCGCATCGACCGGATGCACGACGGTCACGTACTGGCGCGTGTTCTGCTCGGCAACGGCGTCGAGCCGGTTGCGGTTCAGTACGTTGACGACGACCGTGCGCGCGGCGCCGGCGGCCAGCAGCACGCCGATCACGATCAGGACGATCTTCCCGCGTCGCGACACCGACGTGCGCGTCGGCAGGTGCATGCCGCGTTCGTCTACCTGGATGCCGACGGAGCTGTGATGTTTCTCTTCCATGAATTCAACCAAATCAACCGGGTAGTGGGACGAAAATCAGTGGCCGGCCTGGCGCGCACGCCGGCGGGCCAGCCGCGCATGCACGCCGCCGAACACGAGCGGCACGAACAGCAAGGTCGACACGGTCGCGAACAGCAGCCCGCCGATCACCGCGCGGCCGAGCGGCGCATTCTGCTCGGCGCCTTCGCCGAGACCGAGCGCCATCGGCACCATCCCGATGATCATCGCGAGCGCCGTCATCAGCACCGGCCGGATCCGCGTCGCGCCGGCTTCCAGCGCGGCCGTGAGCGGCGGCGCGCCGGCCTCGAGGCGCTGGCGCGCGAACGACACGACCAGGATGCTGTTCGCGGTCGCGACGCCCACCGTCATGATCGCGCCCGTCAGTGCCGGAACGCTCAGGTGCGTGCCGGTGATGAACAGCATCCAGACGATGCCGGCGAGCGCGGCCGGCATCGCGCTGATGATGATCAGCGGGTCGAGCCACGACTGGAAATTGACGACGATCAGCAGGTAGACCAGCACGATCGCCATCGCGACGCCCGCGCCGAGGCCGATATACGACGTGCGCATCGTCTCGACCTGGCCGCGCATCGTCAGCTCGGTGCCGCGCGGCAGCGTCGCGCGTGCATCGGACACGATGCGGTCGATTTCGCCGGCAACCGCGCCGAGGTCGCGGCCTTCGACGCTCACGTACACGTCGATCGCCGGGCGGATGTTGTAGTGCGTGATCACGGCCGGGTTCGCGGTGCTGCGCACCTGCACGAGGTTGCCGAGCAACTGCAGCGGCGTGCTCGTGCGGCCGCTTGCCGAGATCGGCGTGCCGAGCAGGTCGTCGACCGACGAGATGCTGTATTGCGGGGTCTGGATCTGCAGCGGGTACTGGACGCCGGAGCGCGGGTTGATCCAGAACGACGGCGTGGTCTGAGAACTGCCGGACAGCGAGATCAGCATGTTCTGCGCGACGTTCTGCGCGGAGAGGTTGAGCTGCTGCATGCGCGTACGGTCCATGTCGGCCAGCAGGGTCGGCTCGTCGTTGCGTTGCAGCACGTGCACGTCGACGGCGCCGGGGATTTGCCTGAACTTTTTCATCAGGCTGCTCGCGATAGTCATGTTACTCGCGAGATCGTTGCCGAGCACCTGCAGATCGATCGCGGCCGGTTGGCCGAAGTTGAGGATCTGCGTGATGATGTCCGACGGCTGGAAGAAGAACTCGACGCCCGGGAAGCGCTGGGGCAGCACCGTGCGCAGCGCCTGGATGTAGTGCTGGGTCGCGCGATGGCCGGGCTTCAACGCGATCAGCAGCTCGCCGTCGAGCGTGCCGATCGTGCCGGCGTTGCTGTACGACAGGTTGATGCCGCTCGCCGGCAGGCCGAGGTTGTCGACGATCGCGCCGAGTTCGTCGGGCGGCACGGTTTCGCGGATCACGCGCTCGACCTGGTCGGCGAGGCGCGCGGTTTCCTCGATCCGGTAGCCGGTCGGCGCGCGCATGTGCAGCCGGATGTTGCCGGAATCGGCATTCGGGAAGAAGTCGCGGCCGAGCACGAACACGAGGCCTGTCGACAGCACGCAGAAGCCGAGGAAGCACATCGCGTAGAAGCGGCGGCGCACCAGCAGGATGCTGAGCAGCACGATGTACCACGCGCGCAGCCGCTCGAACGCAGCGTTGAACGCATGGTGGATACGCGCGAAGCGCGACGTCGCATGGTCGGGGCCGGTGCTCGCCTGCTGCGGGCGGAACAGCAGCATCGCGAGCGTCGGCACCAGCGTGCGCGACAGCACATACGACGCGAGCATCGCGAACACGACGGCTTCCGCCAGCGGCACGAACAGGAAGCGCGCGACGCCCGTCAGGAAGAACATCGGCACGAACACGATACAGATGCACAGTGTCGACACGAACGCGGGCACCGCGATTTCGCCCGCGCCTTCGAGGATCGCGTCGTGCAGGTTCGTGCCGAGATGCAGGTGCCGCTCGATGTTCTCGATCGTCACCGTTGCATCGTCCACCAGGATCCCGACCGCGAGCGCGAGCCCGCCCAGCGTCATGATGTTGATGGTCTCACCGAGCGCGGACAGCGCGATCAGCGACGTGAAGATCGACAGCGGGATCGAGATCGCGATGATCAGCGTGCTGCGCCAGTTGCCGAGGAACAGCAGGATCATCATCGCGGTCAGCACGGCGGCGATCAGCGCCTCGTGGATCACGCCCTGGACGGCCGCGTTGACGAACACCGACTGGTCGAACAGCGGCGTGATCGTGAGCCCTTCGGGCAGCGTCGGGATCACCTTCGGCAGCAATGCCTTCAGGTCCCCTACGACCTTGAGCGTCGATGCGTCGCCGCTTTTCAGGATCGAGATGAGCACGCCGCGCTGGCCGTTCTGGCGCACGACGTTGGTCTGCGGCGCGAAGCCGTCGCGTACCGATGCCACCTCGCGCAGGTAGGTGGTCGCACCGTTGACGGTCTGGATCGGCAGGCTGCTGATGTCGGCGATGGTGTCGGCCGATGCATTCGTGTCGATCCGGTATTCGGTCTGGCCCATCTTCGCGGTGCCGGTCGGCAGCACGAGGTTCTGCGCGTTCACCGCGTTGACGATGTCGGCGGGCGTGAGCCCCTTCGCGAGCAGCGCCTGCGGATCGAGGTCGATCGCGACCACCCGCGTGCGGCCGCCGTACGGGAACGGGATCTGCACGCCCGGCACCGTGATCAGCTGCGGGCGCAGGAAGTTGAGCGCGATGTCGGCGAGCGACTGCTCGCTGAGCGTCTTGCTCGACAGCCCGAGCTGGATCACCGGGATGCTCGACGCCGAATAGGTGATCACGAGCGGCGGCGTCGCGCCCTGCGGCATCTGCCGCACGATCGCCTGCGCGGACGAGACCGTCTGCGCGATCGCCGTCTGCACGTTCGCGCCCGGTTGCAGGAACACCTTCACGACCGCGATGCCGGGCAGCGACGTCGATTCGACGTGCTGGATGTTGTTGACGGTCGTCGTCAGGATCCGCTCATGCACGGACGTGATGCGGTTCGTCATCTCGGTCGCGGAGAAGCCGCTGTAATTCCAGATGACGCTGATCACGGGAATGTTGATCGCGGGCAGCACGTCGACCGGCGTGCGCATCAGCGCAAGCGGGGTGGCCAGCACGATCATGATGGCCATCACGATGAACGTGTAGGGGCGCTTGAGCGCGAGATTGACGATCCACATGGAGGCTAGCGGGACAGGCGGTGATCAGGCGTGGGTAAATGGAACCCGAATGATAGGCGTCGGCGTGGAACGGGTTACTGTCGCGAAACTGGCGGAATTGTCAGGTTGGGGCGCGGCGGCCGATTGCCGATTCAGCAGAGGAAACGCAGCGCGGCGCGACGGCCGGAAAACGGCCGCGATATCGGCTGCGATATCGGACGGGCATGCCGCTTCGGTGGCGATTCCGTTCATCGGCCCGCGCTCAGATCTGCTCCATCCCGACACGCGCGAGCGCACCGAGATCGACCACATCGATCTGGTTGTACGCGAGCCGCAGCGCGCCGAGCTTCTCGAGCTGTTGCAGCGCCTGATTGATCCGCTGCCGCGACACGCCGACGAGCATCCCCAGTTCCTCCTGCGAAATCGACAGCGACGGGCCGGTGTCCGGGTACAGGTCGGGGTTGAAAAGCTGCGTGAGCGCCTGCGCGACGCGCGCATCGACGTCGAGCAGCCGGCTGTTCTGGATCGACGCGATGAATTCGCCCATCCGGTTGTTCAGCTGATGGATCACGAAGCGCGTGAACGGCAGGCTCGTGTCGAGCAGCGCATGGAACGTGTCGACCGGCACGAACAGCACGGTCGAGCGCTGGATCGCGACGACCTCGTACTTGCGCAGCTCGCGCTTGATCACGCTCCCTTCGCCGAACCAGCCGCCCGAGGGCACGCCGGAGAACGTGCAGCCGCGCCCCGACGCATTGAAGATCGCGAGCTTCAGCAGCCCGCGGTGCACGCCGATCCAGTATTCGGACGGCGCGAGCCGATGGGCGATCACGTCGCCGGCCTCGCACTGCTCGACGCGCGACTGCGCGAGCACGAGCGCCTGGTGCTCGGGCGCGAGCGTGCGGAACCAGGCGCACTGGCCGAACAGCGTGGCGAGCGGCGGCAGCGGGCCCGGTTCGGAGGGCGTGTCGGCCGGGTAGGCGGGCGCGTCGGGCGGGGCAGCGAGTGGGTCGTGCATGGGTGCGGGTTTGCGAGGATAGGGATAACGCGCAGCGCGTGAAAGGCACTCTGTCGTTTCGATGACAGACGGCTCACAATAGCGCCCGTTAGGCTGTCGGCAATTGAACCACATCAAAACGATCCGGGGTGGATGCGCCCCGGTCGACAGGACACGGGAGACAGGATCATGACGCAGATGTTCGAGGCCGGACTCGGCCGCCGCGACGCGAATTACGTGCCGCTCACCCCGATCGACTTCCTCGTCAGGACGGCCGAAGTCTATGGCGATCGCCTCGCGATCGTGCACGGCGACGTGCGGCGCACCTGGGGCGAGACCTACACGCGCGCGAAGCAACTGGCGAGCGCGCTCGCGCGGCTCGGCATCGAACGTGGCGACACGGTCGCGGCGATGCTGCCGAACATCCCGGCGATGGTCGAGGCGCACTTCGGCGTGCCGATGGCCGGCGCGGTGCTGAACACGATCAACACGCGGCTCGACGTCTCGTCGGTGCTGTTCATGCTGCGTCATGGCGAGGCGAAGGTGCTGATCGTCGACACCGAGTACGCGGAGTTCGCGCATCGCGCGGCACTCGAGGTGCCGGGCCTGAAGATCGTCAGCGTGGCCGATGCGATGCCGGCCGATCCCGCGCGCTTCGCGGGCGCGACCGACTACGAGGCGCTCGTCGCAAGCGGCGACGCCGACTACGCATGGACGCCGCCCGCCGACGAATGGGAGGCGATCGCGCTGAACTACACGTCCGGCACGACCGGCGACCCGAAGGGTGTGGTCTATCACCATCGCGGCGCGTATCTCGCGGCGATCAGCAACATCCTCGAATGGGACATGCCGAAGCACGCCGTCTACCTGTGGACGCTGCCGATGTTCCACTGCAATGGCTGGTGCTTCCCGTGGGCCGTCGCGGCGCGCGCGGGCGTGAACGTCTGCCTGCGCAAGTTCGATGCGAAGACGGTGTTCGACCTGATCCGTCGCGAACGCATCACGCACTACTGCGGTGCGCCGATCGTGCAGAGCGCGATCGCGAACGCACCGGCCGAATTCCGCGAAGGCATCGACCACACGGTACATGCGATGGTCGCGGGCGCGGCGCCCGCGCCGGCCGTGATCGCGAAGATGAAGGAAATCGGCTTCGACCTGCTGCACGTGTACGGGCTGACCGAGGTCTACGGCCCGGCGACCGTCTGCGCGAAGCAGTCGCACTGGGAAGAACTGAGCGACGAGGATCGTGCGCGGCTCAATGCGCGCCAGGGCGTGCGCTATCACCTCGAAGCGGGCGCGACGGTGCTCGATCCCGACACGATGGCGCCGGTGCCGGCCGACGGCGAGACGCTCGGCGAGATCATGTTCCGCGGCAACATCTGCATGAAGGGTTACCTGAAGAACCCGAAGGCGACCGACGAGGCGTTCCACGGCGGCTGGTTCCATACCGGCGATCTCGCGGTGCTGATGCCGGACGGCTATATCCGGATCAAGGATCGCAAGAAGGACATCATCATCTCGGGTGGCGAGAACATCTCGAGCATCGAGGTCGAGGATGCGCTGTACCGGCACCCGGCAGTGGCGGTGGCGGCGGTCGTCGCGATGCCCGATCCGAAGTGGGGCGAGGTGCCGTGCGCGTTCGTCGAGCTGCGCGAAGGCGCAAGCGTGACCGAGGAGGAGATCGTCGCGCATTGCAAGGCGCTGCTTGCGGGCTTCAAGGTGCCGAAGGCCGTGCGGTTCGGCGAACTGCCGAAGACGTCGACCGGCAAGATCCAGAAATTCCAGCTGCGCAACGCGGTCGGATCGGACAAGGCGATCGATCTGGCGGGCGACAACGTGCCGGGCAAGAAGGCACAGTAAGCCGCGGCATACAGGCCGGCGGTGGCGCTTCGTCGCTCCGGCGGCGGTGCCGCCGGGCCGCCATCGTTCAAGTGCGAATCGTCATCAGCGCAGGCAGCTTCGAGACGTCCGGCTGCGCGTCGAGACGCCACAGCCAGTCGAGCGCGCGACGCGTTTGCGCCGTCTTCCAGTACGGCCGGACGCATCGCGTGAACTTGGTCTCGAAATCCGCGCGCGTCATCGGATGGTGCGGGAAGCCAGGCAGGTCGTCGACTTCGCGCGTGAACCTGCGGCCGTCGTCGGTCACGGCGGTTACGCGATTCGGCGCGTACTGCGGATAGCGTGCCGTCAACTCCGGATCTTCCACGACCGTGACCCGTTCGATCAGCGCGCGCAGCTTCGGGTCGCGCAGCGCCGCCGGGGTATAGCTGGCCGTCGTGATGTCGCCGTCGAGCATGGCGCGCGCGACGACGTACGGCAGGCTGTGATCGGCTGTCTCGCTGGTCTCGGGCGCCCATTTCTGCCGGTCCTTGCCGGCCGTGACGTAGCCGACCTGCGTTGTCGCGATCTCGATGCTGCGGATCCGTCCGAGGTCGCCGATTTGCGCGGCGACGTCGATCGCCGCCGGAATCGACGTCTGCGTGAGCCCCTGCGCCGGGTAGTACTTCACGATGCAGTCGTTGATGCGGAAATGTCCGCCGCGCCCGCCGAACTGCGCGAGGTCGACGTCGAATGCGCCCGAGATCTGCCGGAAGAAGCCGGCGTTGCCCTCGAAGATCGGCGACGGGCCGGTCAATCCCTCACGTGCCAGGCGCGTTGCGAAGATCGCGTTGCGTGCGGCGTCCGCATCGGCCAGCGCCTTCCAGTTCGACAGCTCCTGGATGCGCGTCTGGTTGAGCGCCATGTGCCCGTTGATCGCCAGATTCACGGCCTGCACGAGCTGCGCGCGGGGCAACGACATCAGCCGGCCGGTCGCGAGTGCGACGGCCGGCAGGCTGTAGCACGTATGGTCCCAGCCGCGCGGGCTGATCGCGGCCGCGTCCATCAGGCGGCAATTGATCTCGTAAGCCAGCGCGATCGCGAGGATCAGGTCGCGGCCGCTGCCGCGCTGCGCTTCGGCCACGGCGAGGCACGGCGCGACGTTGTCGCTCGGGTGGCCGGTTTCCTTGCCCGCGTACGCATCGTTGAGGTCGAAGTAGCGCAGCGCGGCGCCGTTGGCGAAGGCGGCCAGATCGGGCGTCGTGCGTTGCGCGGTGCCGAGCAGCGTCGATGTGCCGCCGCCCGTTGCGAGCGCAATCTGCCGGGCGATGCGCACGGGCGCTTCATCGTGGGCCGCGATCGCGCAGCCGAGCGCGTCGATGAAATGCGCCTTGACGGTCTCGATCGTCGCCGCGTCGAGATCCTCATAGCGCAGCGAGGCGGCGTAGTCGGCCAGCTGATGGGCGAGATTGACGGGCGATGCGGGCGTCTGTGCAAGCGTGCGCAACGGCACGGCGGCCGCGACGGTGGCGCTGGTCAGGGTGGACAGGAAGTGGCGTCGATTCATGTTCTGGGTCATCGGGAAAATGGGTCGAAAGGCGTGTACGTGGCAGCCAGGCAGCGCGCTAGAACAGCTTGCGCATGCCGATGGCGATGCCGAGCGAACTGCTGCGGTTGCTGGCGAGCGAATAGTTGAGGATGCGGTAGTTGTAGTTGTCGAAATCGAGCGCGGCGCGCCATGCGTAGCCGCTGGTGAGATAGAGCGTGGTGGCTTTCGACAGCGCGTAGTTGAATTGCACCGTGATCTGCTTCGGGTTGTCGGGATCCGGCGCCGACTGGCCGGCCGCGGGATTCTGCTTGCCGATGTCCTCGTAATAGAACGCGCCGATCACCTGCAGCACGGGCGAGACCTGGTAACGCGTGCCGAGCCAGTAGAAGTTGAAGCGTGTGACCACGCCGGGGGTGGTCACGCTGCCGTTCGCATGGTTGAAACCCGCGATCAGTTGCGCCGCGCCTAACGTGTAGATTGCGGAGGCCGCATAGCGCCGGAAATGGGTGATGTCGGCGGGCTGCGTGCCGTTGACGTTGTCGTAGGCGGCGGCCACCGACAACGCCGCCCCCGTGTATTCGATGCCGATCCCCGAGGCCGCGCCGCTGCGAAACGATCCCGGCGTGCCGCCGAACGAATAGTGCGCCTGGATCGCGACCGGCCCGTAGGTCACACGGTACTTCGCCATGTTGTTCTCGCGGAAGTTCAGGCCGACGATCGCGCCGGCGGGCTCGTAGATCGTCGAGTACGCGATGGTTGGCGAATAGCGCTCCATCACGTCGAAGAGCGTCGTGTACTGGCGGCCCAGGCGCAGTGTGCCCCATGTGTCGTGCTGCAGCCCGACCCAGGCGGAGCGGTCGAAACCGCCGGAGTTGGTGCCGTTGTTGAGGTTGATCCCGCTTTCCAGTCGGAACACGGCCTGCCAGCCGCCACCGAGCGCTTCCGAACCCTTGATGCCCCAGCGGGAGCCGCTTTTGCCGCCCGAGCCCATCCGTACGAGCGACCCGGAGCCGCCCGGCGTGGTGGCGTTCTGGTGCGTGAGGGTCTCGAGGTAGATGTCGGCGACGCCGTACAGCGTCAGGCTGCCCTGGGCGCTCGCGGTGGCGGAGGCCACCCCGAGGCCGCACAAGGCGAACAGCTTCTTCTTCATCGTTGTCTCCGGTTTTTTTGATGTTGTTGTGTCTGTCATGCGAATCGACGGGGCGGCCGGCGTGCGATACGCGCGACGCGCCGTCCGGAGCGGCGACGCGTGCCGCCGCGTTGCGGCCGACGACGCACGTTCGCCAGCACGTCGCGGGCGAGAACGGGCGCTAGCGGGGCCCGTCCTGCGTGCGGCCCGGCTGCGCCTGGCGCCGCGCGAGCACACGTCGTGCGCGCTCGACTATCGGCGCGTCGATCATCTTTCCGCCGACGCGCAGCGCGCCGCGCCCATCCCTGCACGCGGCTTCGTACGCGTCGATCAGCGTCTGCGCGGCCTGAATTTCGTCGTCCGTCGGCGCGAATGCGCGGTTCAGGATCGGCACCTGCGCGGGGTGGATGCAGGTGGCGCCAGCGAATCCCATGGCCTTCGAGCGCTGCGCCATGCGGGCGAACCCATCGAGATCGTCGAGCGAGTCGGGCGTGCCGGCGAGGCCGAGCGGCAGCACGCCGGCCGCGCGTGCCGCGATGACCAGCAGTTGCTTGGGCACGTTCAGCACGTCTGCGCTCGCGTCGCTCTCGCAGTGCAGCGCGAAATCGCCGCCGCCGAGCATCAGCGCCGCGATGCGCGGCGACGCACGGGCAATTCGTGCTCTCGCCTCGAACGCGCCGGGTGTCTCGATCATCGCGATCACGCGGGTCGAGCCGTGCGCGATGCCATGTTCGCCCTCCAGTTCGCCGAGCAGCGCGTCGATCGCCTCGAGGTGCGACGCGCCGAGGACTTTCGGGATCGCGACGCCGCCGGCCCCCGCGGCAACCGCCGCGCGCAGGTCGGGCACCAGCCATTGCAGCGAAGCGTTGATCCGGACCAGCACGTCGCTGCCCGTCGCCTTCAGGTCCGGCACGGCTGCCGCCAGCGCGTCGCGTGCGAGCGCCTTCCGGTCGGCCGGCACGCTGTCTTCGAGGTCCAGCAGCAACGCGTCGGCGCCGCACGCGGCGGCCTTGCCGACGAATCGCGGGACGTGGGCCGGCACGTACAGCAGCGAGCGCCAGTCGGGGGCATTGCAGGGGAGGTTCTTCATGGTCATCCAATAAAATGAAAGTCACTTTCATTTTTGTGCGGATCTTGAAGGTTCGTCAATATCGAGGTTTACCCGTGCAGATAAAGGGATTGCGTGCGATCGGGGAGCGCGGTCGATCTGATTCCCTGTTGACAGGATGAATCGCATCCATAAAAATGAAAGTCACTTTTGTTTTTGCGCGAATGCACTCCGGTGCCGTCCGGCCCGGTTTTTCTTGACGAGGTAGTGATGAATGCTCAGGCAGATGGCGGCGTATCGGCCGTCAATCGTGCGTTGTCGGCGCTGCTGGCGTTCGGCGATGCGCCGAACGGGTTGATGCTCGCGCAGGTCAGCGAGGCGACGGGGCTCAACATGAGCACGCTACTGCGCCTGTTCGAATCGCTCGAGATGTTCCAGTTCGTCAAGCGCATGCCCGACGGCCGCTACGTGCTCGGGCCGGCCACGTTCCATCTCGGCATGATGTATCGCGAGTCGTTCCAGCTGCGCGAGCACGCGGTGCCGTTGCTGGCGCGGCTGTCGGAGGAAACCGCCGAAACCTCGGCGTTCTATGTGCGCGATGGCGACGAGCGCGTATGCCTGTTTCGCGCGTATGCACAGCGTGCCGTTCACACCAACGTGCGCGAAGGCGACCGCTTCCCGCTCGAGGCCGGGGCGGCCGGTCGGATCCTGCTCGCGTTCTCCGGCACGCGTGGCGGCGATTACGACAAGATCGCCGAGCAGGGCTACGCGGTGTCGATCGCGGAACGCGACCCGGAGAGTGCGGCGATCGCCTGTCCGGTGTTCGGGGTGGGCCGCTCGCTCGCCGGCGCGATTTCGCTGGGCGTGCCGCGCTATCGCTTCAACAAGAAGGTGCTCGCCGACTACCTGCCGCGCGTGCAGGCCGCAGCGAGCGAACTGACCCATACGCTGGGCGGCGATCTGCCGGTGTCGGGCAGTGTGCCCGCGGCAATCGGCCCGCAGGGCGAACTGCAGGATTAATCCACCAGGAGAATCGTCATGTCGGAACCCTTGGCGCAAGCCGGAACCGAAAGCGCCAGTCATGCGGGCCGTATCGGGCCGCTCCACGGTCGCGAGTTCGACGCGGACGCCGCCGGCCCGTTGTCGGGCGTGCGCGTGGTCGACCTGTCGCGGCTGATGGCCGGCAACATGCTGAGCGTGCAGCTCGCGGATTTCGGTGCGGACGTCATCAAGGTCGAGCCGGAGCAGGGCGATACGCTGCGTGCGGTCGGCGCGGGCGGTATCAGCACGAACTGGAAGGTGTACGGGCGCAACAAGCGCAGCGTGTGCATCGATCTGCGCACGCCCGAAGGTATCGACGTCGTGCTGGCGCTGGTGCGCGACGCAGACGTGTTCATCGAGAGCTTCAAGCCGGGCGTGCTCGAGCAGATGGGCCTCGGCCCCGACGTGCTGCTGGCGGTCCGCCCGAAGCTCGTGATCGCGCGGATTTCCGGATGGGGGCAGACGGGGCCGTATCGCCACAAGCCCGGCTTCGGCACACTCGCGGAAGGTTACTCGGGCTTCGCGGCGATCAACGGCTTCGCCGACCGCGAGCCGGTGCTGCCGCCGATGTTTCTCGGCGACATGACGGCCGGCCTGTCGGGCGCGATCGCCGTGATGGTCGGGCTATGGGCGCGCGACGCGAACGACGCGCCGGGCCAGGTGATCGACGTATCGTTGTTCGAGCCGCTGCTGTCGATTCTCGGGCCGTCCGCGGCGAACTATGCGATGACCGGCACGGTCAAGCCGCGCACGGGCAGCCGCTCCACCAACACGGCGCCGCGCAACGCCTATCGCACGCGCGACGACCGCTGGCTGTGCCTGTCGAGCTCGACGCAGACGATGGCGGAGCGCCTGTTTTGCGCGATCGGGCGGCCCGATCTCGTGGACGATCCGCGCTATCGCACCAATGTGCTGCGCGTGCAGCATGCGCAGCAGCTCGACGAGATCGTCGGCGGTTTCGTCGCGGCGCGCGATCTGGCCGACAATCTCGCCTTCTTCGAGGAGACGGGCGTCACGGCCGGACCGATCCATGATGTTAGCCAGGTTGTTCAGGACCACTATGTGATAGAGCGGGAGGCACTGGTGAACGTGCCGGATGAAGACGTCGGAACGCTGCCGATGCACAACATCGCGCCGCGCTTCTCGCATACGCCGGGCACGTTCCGGCGCCCGGCGCCGCGGCTCGGGGAAAACAACCGCGAGATCCTCGTGCCGCTGCTCGGCGAGCTCGAGTTCGCACGCCTCGCCGAACGCGGGGTGATCTGTCACGGGTAACGACTGACGGGTACGCGCATCCGCGGCCTGCGATACAGATAATTCAGGAGACCTTCAAAATGAACCCGCGCTGGAAGCACCGGCCCCCCGGCTCGAACTGGGGCGATTTTGGCGACGACGACCAGAAAGGTCGCCTCAACTGGCTCACGCCGCAGAAGACCCTGGAGGGCGTGCGCGAGGTGCGCGAAGGGCGCGTGTTTTCGCTCAGCCTGCCGCTCGACGTGCCTCATGGCGGCGGGCTCAACGCACGGCGGCGGCCGCCCGCGATCATGCCCGCGCTGATGCACGACAAGCCGTACTTCGGCTATCGCGCGGAGGAGCAGGTCGCGCATGCGACGGACGTCGTATGTGACGACGCGTTCTGCCTGCACTCGCAGTTTTCGACCCAATGGGATGCGCTGTCGCACGTCGGCGGACTGTTCGACGCGGATGGCGACGGCGACGCGGAAGCCGTGTTCTACAACGGCTACCGGATGGGCGAGCACGTGCGGGTACCCGAAGTCGGCGCACAGGTGGGCGGCGCTCGCGCGCTCGGCATCGAGCACATGGCGGCGAGCGGCGTGCAGGGGCGCGGCGTGATGATCGACCTGCGGCATCATTTCGGCGATGCGCGCCGCAAGGTCGGCTATGCGGATCTCATGGCGGTGATGTGGGCCGACAACGTGGTCGTCGAGCGCGGCGACATCGTCTGCCTGCATACCGGCTTCGCCGACCGGCTGCTCGAAGCCGAATTGCCCGGTCATCCGCTGGACGTGCACGCCACCTGCTGCGTGCTCGACGGCGACGATCCGCGCCTGCTCGAATGGATCGACGAGTCCGGGCTCGCCGCCCTGGTCGCGGACAACCACGCGGTCGAAGAGCGTCCGCGTGCGCCCCTGCCGCGCACCGAAAAGGGGCCGTTGATGCCGCTGCACGCACTGTGCCTCTTCAAGCTCGGCATCCATCTCGGCGAGCTGTGGCATCTCACGCCGCTCGCGCGCTGGCTGCGCGAGCACCGGCGCAATCGCTTCCTGTTGACGGCGCCGCCGCTGCATCTGCGTGGCCTCGTCGGCTCGCCGGTCAATCCGGTCGCGACCGTCTGAACGCGGCGCGACACCCGCATTTCTTTCCGGAGACAGCAGCATGTCCAACTCAACCGCGCTTGCCGTGACGGCGCGCATCGACCGCCTGCCGCCGACAGCCAGCATCTGGAGCCTCGTGCTGATGCTGAGCGTCGGCGGTTTCTTCGAGGTCTACGACCTGTTCCAGATGACGTACCTGCCGGCCGGGCTCGTCACCGACGGGATTTTTCATGTCGGCGCGAAAGGCATGTTCGGCCTGTCCGACCAGGCGACGCTCGGCGCCGCGACGTTCGTCGGCCTGTTCATCGGCGAAATCGGCGTCGCGCGGCTGGCCGATCGTTTCGGGCGGCGCGCCGTCTTCACCGGCTCGCTGCTGCTCTATACGCTTGCCAGTCTGGCGATGTGCGTGCAGCAGACGGCGGTCGGCATCCACCTGTGCCGGCTGGTCGCGGGCATCGGCGTGGGTGCCGAACTGATCACCATCGGTGCGTATCTCACGGAACTCGTGCCGAAGGGCATGCGCGGCCGCGCGTTCGCCGTATGTTTCGCGATCGGCTATCTGGCGATGCCGGTGCTGGCGCTTGCGTCGTGGCTGCTGATCCCGCGCGCGCCGCTCGGTATCTCTGGCTGGCGATGGGTGATTCTGGCGGGCGGCAGCGGCGCGGTCATCGTCTGGTGGCTGCAATCGCGGATTCCGGAGTCGCCGCGCTGGCTCGCGATGCGCGGCCGCGTGGACGAAGCCGAAGCGGTGCTGGGCAAGATCGAGGCGCGCGTTGCGCGCGAGCACGGCGGGCCGCTGCCTGGCGTGCCCGCCGTCGTGACGGGCGACACGCTGGCCGTGCGCACCGTGTCGATGTGGGATGCCGGTTTGCGCGGCCGGACGCTGATGCTGATCGCATTCAACGCGTGCCTGAGCATCGGCTTCTTCGGGTTCAGCCAGTGGCTGCCGAGCCTGCTGGCCGCGCGGGGCACGCCCGTGACGCAGAGCCTGCTCTATGCGTTCCTGATCGCGTTTGCGTATCCGCTCTCGCCGCTCGTGGCAGGGCTGCTCTCCGATCGCGTTGAGCGCAAGTGGCTCATCGTGGCGACGGCGTTCGGCGTGGCGTTGTTCGGGACGGCATTCGCGATGTCGTCGTCGGCGGCCGCCGTGATCCTGTTCGGCATCCTGATCACGTTTTGCAACACGACGCTTGCGAGCAATGCGACCGCCTATCAGGCCGAGGTCTTCCCGACGGTGATCCGCAGCCGCGCGCTGGGGTTCGTACACTCGTTCGGCCGGCTGACCGGCGTGGCGAGCAGTTACCTGATCGCGCTCATCCTCGCGCATCTCGGCGTGCCGGCGGTGTTCGTATTGATCGGCGCAAGCATGCTGGTCGTGATGCTGTCGATCGGGTTATTCGGCCCGCGCACCAATCGCCGCTCGCTTGACGAGATCGCGGCGCCGAACGCGGCGCGGCAAGACGCAGGGGGCTCGTCCGCTGCGTCGGACCGGTATCGCGGCCCGGCAGTGCGCGCGAGGCAGCGGTAGCGCGGGCACGGCGGCTACCGGGCGGCACGTGTCGGGTTCGGCGATGCCGGGTCAGCCCGGAACGAGCCACGCGATCACGAGATATCGCGCGACCTTCGCGACGGTGACGATCGCGAGGAACGTCGGCAGCGGCTCGCGCAGTACGCCGGCGATCATCGTCAGCGGATCGCCGATCACGGGCGCCCAGCTCAGCAGCAGCGACCAGCGGCCGTAACGCGCATACCAGCGTTCGGCGCGCGCGAGCGCGGCGGGCTTGACAGGAAACCAGCGGCGCTCGCGGAAGTGCTCGATGCCGCGCCCGAGTGCCCAGTTGATCACGGAGCCGGCGACGTTGCCGATGCTCGCGACGAGCACGAGCGCCCACGCGGGTTCGCGCCCGGCGAGCAGCAGGCCGGCGAGCACGGCTTCGGACTGGAGCGGCAACAGCGTCGCGGCGACCATCGACACGGCGAACAGGCCGCCGTAAGTGAGCAATTCGGACATCGCGCGATTGTACCGGGCGCGCGCCGCCCGCCCTGGGGCACAGGGTCACACGGTCATGCTGCGTCGGCCGTGCCGAACAGCAGGTGCGAGATCAACGACTTGTCGACGGGTTCGTCGTTGAGCGTGCTGGCCAGCAGTTCGCCCGCGAGCTGCTGCGGCGAGAACACCATGTCGGGCTTCAGGAGGCGCAGCCGTTCGAGGTTGCGCTGGTGGTTCACGAGCGCGACCGTGCGCACCGTCGGTGCGATCTCGCGGATCGCGAGGATGATGAAGGCGTTTTCGGCGTCGTCGGAGCGCAACGCGAGCACCGCACGCGCGGTCGCCGCGCCGGCGCTTTCCAGCACCGCGTGGTCGGTCGCATCGCCGACGATCAGGTCGGTCGCCGCCGGATAGTTGTGCTCGACGCCGGCCGGCACGACGACGGTCACCGCGTAGCCGCGCTTGCGCAGCCCGTCGTGCACCGCATGTGCGACGGGTGTTGCGCCGACGATCAGGTAATGATGCTTGCGGATCACGTTCGAAATGCCTCCCTTGACGATCCGTTTCAGATTGCCGCCGATCACGGGGCCGACGACCGCGCTGATCGACGTCGCGAACACCGTGATGCCGAGCACGATCACCGAAGCGGTGAACAGGCGCGCGGTCGGCGCGTGCGGAACGATGTCGCCGTAGCCTACCGTCGACATCGACACGATCGAGAAATAGACGGCCGTGGCGAGATCGTGGACGGGCGGCGTGAATTCGTCGCCGAGATACAGCACGCCGAAGGTCGCGTAGATCAGCAGCGACACGATGCTCAGCAACGCGAACAGGCTGCTCGCGGCAACGCTCGCGCGGTCGAAGTGCCGCCAGTAGTACAGCAGCGCGACGGCCAGTACGGCCGTGTAGACGAACACGGCGTGGCTGCGATAGCCGCCGAGCACGCTGATCGCGGCAGCGGCGACCAGCAGCAGGATCGACAGCACCCACGCGACGCGTGCGCGCAGCACGATGCCGATGGCCATCGTCGCGAGGCCGGCGGCGACGATCACTTGCGGCAACACGACGAGCCCGGCGTTGTCGATGAGGTTCAGCGCATCGGCGAGCCATGCGTGATGCACGCCGAGCCGGGCATGCTCGACGACGGGGCGCAGCACCATGAGCGCGTCGAGCGCGAGGAGGAGAGCGAGATACCAGTGCAGGCCGACCGGCGCGAACAGGCGCCGCAGGCGGGGTGTGAGGGGCTTCATCCAGTCGCCCGGCTGGCGGGCATGTCCAACGAAACAGCCGCTACCCTAAAGCATTCGGCAATCGGCTGCTTTTTCGACGCACTTTGGCGGCGGCCGCGATGACGCCCGCCTCCCGGTCGTTGTCAGTTCCAGCCGACCATGATCGCGCCCATCCCGACGAGCAGCCCGCCCGTGACGCGGTTCATTGCGCGCATCCGTGCGGGCCGCTGCAGCGCGCGGCTCAGCCGGTGCGAGAACAGCGCCATCGATGCGACACCGCCGGCGAACAGCACCGCGAACGTCGCCGCGAGCAGCAGGTACTGCTGGTTCAGGCTCCAGTCGCCGCTCGGGCTGATGAACTGCGGAAAGAACGACGGGAAGAACAGCAGCGTCTTCGGATTGAGGCCCGAAGTCGCGAGGCCGCGCCAGAACAGCGCGCGCTGCGTGTCGGTCTCCGCCGTTGCCGGCCCGGCCGAGGCCGCGGGTGCGCCGGCCGGCGCACGGCTGAGCCATTGCTTGCAGCCGAGCCAGACGAGGTAGGCCGCGCCGGCCCAGCGCAGCACGGTCAGCGCGCGCTCGTCGAGATGCACGAGGGAATTCAGGCACAGCGCGGTCAGCGCGAGTTGCAGCAGCACGGCGAGCGTGCCGCCCCAGACGCACGGCAGCGCGCGGCGCCAGCCGGCGCGTAGCGCCTGGTTCATGGTGAGAAGGTTGACGGGGCCGGGGGCGTAGACGAGAACGGCGGAAGCAGCGAGAAACGAGAGGTAAAGCCTGAACGACATGACGGGTAGGGCAGGAACAGGAACACGGGCGCCGAAGCCGCGCGGCCGGATAGGCGCGCGGGCGGCGGGGAATCGCATGCCTGCTGGCCGGCACCGCAACTCGTGATTGCGGCCATGCGTCCCGGTGCGAAGGGGTTGTCGCGGGGAGCGTGCCGGACAGCAGGCATGGGTAAAAATATAGCAAGGGGCCGGATTAAAAGGCTTCCGCTTTTCCACACAAACCGACACAAATCCGGAATGTCGTTCAGATAGAATCCCGGTTTTCAGAAGAAGATTCTTCCTGCCATGGCCACACGTGAACGCTCGCCGAAAACGCTCGACAGCCAGGACCGCAAGATCCTCGGCGCACTGCAGAAAAATGCGCGCCTGTCGAACGCCGAACTGGCCGAACAGATCGGCATGTCGACCACCGCGTGCTGGAACCGCACGCGGCAGCTCGAGGTGGACGGCTACATCGATGGCTACGTCGCGCTCGTCAATCAGCGGAAGCTGGGCTATGCGGACATCGTGATCCTCGAAGTCACGCTCGATCGTCACGAGGACGACGCGCTCGCGCGCTTCGGCGAGGAACTCGCCGCACTGCCCGAGGTGCTCGAGGCCTATCTCGTGTCGGGCGAGTACGACTACTGGATCAAGGTCGCGGTGGACGGCACCGCCGGCTACGAGCGATTCCTGCGCGAAAAGCTGTACAAGATTTCGAGCATCCGTCACAGCCGCTCGATGTTCGCGCTGCGCTGCATGAAGGACGTGCCGTCGATTCAGGTGTGAGGAGGGGGCGAGCATGCGGCCGTCGTTGAAACGGCGGCGCGTGTGGCTGCACGTTTGCGCGGCGAAAGCCGGCAATCGGGTGGCGGGAGATGGTGTACCGCGCGGTCCCGCGCCTTGGCCGGAAAAGCGGACGAATCTTCCGTCCGCGACGATCCGGTGTACCCGCGCGCCGGCGCGATAGCGGTTGCCCGCGGGGCAACCGTCAGACAAAACCGCGCCGATGCCGATCGGCGCCGGTATCGGCTTTAAAGCGACTTCAACGCGTTCCCGACACCGGGAGCGGATTCAACCGGGACAACCCCGGCCTGTTTCCACGTACTGGCCTGGCTGGCCGTTGCCCGACGCCGCGACCTCATGACGCGCGTCCGGGCAAGCGGATCAGGCAGGGTAACGTGCGGACGGCCGGCTGGCGGCCGGTCGTTCCGTTCAGTGCGGCAGGCGGGCGTGTGCTTCAGCGATGACTTCGCAGTTCTCGAGGTGGAGTGCCCAAGCTTCTGCAATCAGGTCGCTCACACGTGCGAGCCAACCAGCGGATTCGGTGGAACGGTCGGAGACATTGGACGTTTGCATGACGAAGCCCCATATAGGTGGCGAGTTAGGGATAACCCTAATCATAGCGAAACGCCTCCGCTTTGTGAAATGCGATTTCGTTATATGAGAATTACTGACAATTTGTGTTGCTGCTTCGCAACATGAATATCGGCTGCCCGTCCGTGGCGCGCAGGCGTGACGAGGCCGCGCCTGCAGGGTCTCGCACAAAACAGAAGAGGGGATTCGAGCGGTAGGGAGGATGGCGGAAGCGGCCGGCGGCGGCTTACCGGCCGATCCACCCGAACCGCCACGACAGCCGCCGCGTCGCGGCGAGCAACGCGTGCGCGAGGTCGCTGTCCGGCCCGCGCGGGAACCCGCGCGACGAGCCGATGATCGCGATCACGAGCCGGATGCTGCCGGTGTGATCGAACACGGGCGCGGCAATCGTCCCGATGCCGGGCACCGGCGCATCGAACGCGAAATCGAGTTCGTCCGTACGGATCGTCGCGAGCCGCGCGCGGAAGGCGTCGTCGGCCGGCGCCACGGCGTTACCCGCGAGGCGCACCGGTTCGTCCGCGAGCAGATCGGCCAGCACGTCGTCGGACATGCCGGCAGCGAAGATCCGTCCGATCGCCGTATTGACGAGCGACATCACCGTGCCGACCTGCAGGCTCACGTGCTGCGGCCGCGCCGATTCCTCGAGGCGGATCACGGTCGGGCCGAGCGGCCCGAGCGTCGCGGCTGCCACGCTCATGTCGGTCGCGCCCGCCAGCGCGACGATCTCGGCTTCCGCGTCGCGCGTCGGCGACACGCGCTGCATCGCGATCAGGCCGAGCGCCTGCCCGAGCGGGCCGCCGCCGAAGCAGCCGGTGTCGTCGCGGCTCAGCAGGCCGATCTTCTGCAGGCTGACGAGATGCGGAAAGGCCTTCGCGGCCGGCATGCCGGCGGCCGTCGCGAGATCGCGC
>NZ_JAAGPE010000171.1:0-21996 GCF_017104605.1 Burkholderia sp. Ac-20384
TGTACAGTATACGACTTCTGTTCAGGGATTTTTATTTTCAGCATACGGCGACCACCGAACTCTACACAGTAGCTCACACCCTGTGCCTACACGACGCGCGTCCGATCTGGCGCCGAGCGCGCCGCGCCCGGTCGCCTCCGCGGCGCGACCGAGCGCCGTGCCGGTCTGGCTCGAGATCGCGCTCGCGCCGATTGCCGTGCTGTTTTCGGTGGCCGTGCTGTTGTAGCCGACCGCAGTTGCACCGGTATAGCCGCCGGTGCCGGCCTTCGCGCCCGCGCCGAGCGCGGTTGCGCCATAACCGCCGCCCGGCGTCAGGGCCTGCGCATCCTGGCCGATCGCGATGTTGCCGGCGCCCGTCGAGCCGCTGCTGCTGGTCGCGCCCGAACCGATCGCAATGTCGGCATCGCCCGCTGCCGCCGCGTTGACGCCGGCTGCGAGTGCGTTCAGGCCCGTTGCGCCGTCGTTGTTGACGTTCGCGCCGGCGGTGCCGCCGTCGTTCACGCTGTAGTAGGAAGTCGTGCCGGGTTGCGCCGCTTGTGCCGCGGCGTCGAGCGGTGCGACGGCGGCGGCGACGACGGAGAGGGTGGCGGCCACGCGAGCGGACGCCGCCACCTTGCTCGAGGTCTTCTTGCCGTTGGCGCGGGTGGTTTCGGAGGCGGCGACCCAGGCGCCCAGTGCGTCGTTCCAGATCGTACGGAAAGTGCGGTTCATAGTCTGTCTCGGAAAAAAGAGGGCGCCGCACCGCGATACGATGACTTGAGGAATTAAGACAGCTGGATGGGCGTTCCCGGGTTAATTAAGAGATAACGAATGAGATGAATCTTACAGAATGAAATGTTTTTGTAATGTAAAACAACGAAAAATGAACGCACTTTCTTTCATTGTTTGACATTATTTATCGTACAAATGTCGAAGAAATTGATGTTTGTGGAGATGGGGTGCGATGAAAATTGCGAAAATCAGTAGAAAGTGCGACGAATTGAAGCGTGGGCGAACTGTGGCCGATGGCGTGCCGCATCAATTTAGAGATATGGATTGAGCGTGGTCTGTAACTTTTCGAGATGTTGGAAGGTTGTCGGCGCCGAGTCGGCCGACGATCATGTGGGAAGCCGGAAACCGGGCCGTTCCCGGCCCGCCAACGCAGGCTCCACACGGAAGAACCGGACATGAAATTGCTGCTCGTCGGCGCGACCGGACTCGTCGGGCGTCACGTCCTCGAAGTCGCGCTCGCCGATGCGCGGGTCGATCAGGTGATCGTCCTCGCGCGCCGCCCGTTGTCGCCGCACCCGAAGATGCGCGCGCTCGAGGTCGATTTCGATCATCTGCCCGACGCGGCCGACTGGTGGCATGCCGATGCCGTGATCTGCGCGCTCGGCACCACGATGCGGGCCGCAGGCTCTCAGGCGGCATTCCGGCGCGTCGACCACGACTATCCGCTCGCGGTCGCGCGGCTCGCGCACCGCTACGGCACGCCGGCTTACGTGCTGAATTCCGCACTCGGCGCGGATCCGGCGTCGCGCATCTTCTACAACCGCGTGAAGGGCGAGGTCGAGCAGGCGCTTGCCGGTGTCGGGTTCGCGTCGCTCACTTGTGTGCGGCCCGGCCTGATCGGCGGCAGCCGCGACGAATTCAGGTTCGGCGAGCGGCTGCTGGTGTCCGCGTTGAACGTGGCCGGCCCCGTGTTGCCGGCGAAGTGGCGCGTGAATCCCGCGTCGCGGATCGCCCGCGCGATGCTCGACGCGGCAATCGATGCGCGGCCGGGTGTGCAGGTCATCGCGTCGGACCAGCTCGTCTGACGCGAACCGGGCGGCGCGCGCCGGTCACTGATCTGCGAAACCGTCGAGCCCGTCGAACTGTTCGGCGAGCGCCGCCGTGAACGCCTCCAGCGCTTCGCTGCCGTCGCAGTTCCGTGGTGTCGCGAGCTGGAATTCGACCGTATGGCTCAGCTTGCTCGCGAGCAGCCGGCGCATCTTGCCCGCGGCAACCCAGGGCGCCGCGACGTGGTCGGGCAGGAAGCCGACATGCGCGCCGGACAGGATGAAGATCACGTCGGCGTCGACGTTTTCGGAGAACGCGGTCGGTTGCGCGTTGCGCAACGCCGCACCCGACGTATTCGTCTTGTAGAGCCGAGCGACGTTGCTCGCGTTCGCAATGTCGTTGACCGACACGGTCTTTTTCGCAAACAGCGGATGCCGGGCACCGCAGTGCAGCGACTGGTGTTCGACGAACAGCGGTGCGTAGTGCAGGCCGGCCTGGTGGCCGGAAAAGTAGCCGATCGCGAGCTGCAGTTCGCCTTTCAGCAGCCGGCGCTCCAGTTCGTCGGGCGGCACCGCGATCATCTCGATCAGCACGTCCGGCGCCCGTTCGCGGAAGCCGCCGACGGCCGCCGCGATCGATTCGACGACGTCCGGCGCGAGCCGCTCGGACAGTCCGATGCGCAACTCGCCGAGCAACGTGCCCGACACGTGCTGCGTATCGCGCGTGAATACGTCCATCGCGTGCAGGAGCCGCCGCGTCGACTGCAGCACGCGTTCGCCCTTCGGTGTCAGCCGGAAGCCGCTCTTGCCGCGATCGCACAGCCGGAATCCGAGACGCGTCTCGAGCTTGGCCATCTGCGTGCTGATCGTCGACGGCGCCATCCCGAGCGTGCCCTGCGCGGCGCTGAAGCCGCCACTTTCGACGATCGTCAGAAAGAGCCGCAGCAACTGCAAATCCATGTCTCTCAATCGGGTCAGCATGGCGATACATCGCGTTTTGTGAAGTCGGCTTATGTTAGTTCATATTTTTCGTCGGATGCCGTGACGGCAGAATCGGGCACGAGGTCGCCAGCCGCGCGGCCGTCCCCCACCCGACAGGAATCCGACGATGAGCCAGAACGATTTCGCATTCACGCGCGACAGCCTCTACGGCACGCAGGCCGAGCCGACCTTCGCGGGCGCGACGAGCTTCATGCGCCGGCGCTTCAGCCGCGACCTCGACGGCGTCGATCTCGCGATCACCGGCGTGCCGTTCGATTCCGCGGCATCGCACCGGCCCGGCACGCGCTTCGGCCCGCGCGGGTTGCGGATCGCATCGACGGGCATCGCGTGGGAGCGCCCGTGGCCGTGGTCGTTCGACCCGTTCGACGTGCTGGCCGCGGTCGACTACGGCGATTGCGCATTCGATCTCGGGCAGCCCGAATCGGTGCCGGGCGCGATCGAGCGGCATGCCGATGCGATCCTCGCGCGCGGCTGCGCGATGCTGACGCTCGGCGGCGATCACTTCATCACGTATCCGCTGCTGAAGGCGCATGCGAAGGTGCACGGGCCGCTGTCGCTCGTGCATTTCGATGCGCATACCGACACGTGGCCTGATCGCGACGTGAAGCGCATCGATCACGGCACGATGTTCTATCACGCGGCGCGAGAAGGGTGGGTCGTGCCCGAACGGTCCGCGCAGATCGGCATCCGGACGACCAACGACGAGCCGATGGGCTTCGATATCCAGGACGCGCGGCAGGTGCATGCATCGACGCCCGCTGCGATTGCCGCGCGCATTCGCGAGCGGGTCGGCGACCATCCCGTGTATCTGACGTTCGACATCGACTGCCTCGATCCGGCATTCGCGCCAGGCACGGGTACGCCGGTGTCGGGCGGGCTGTCGAGCCATCAGGCGTTCGAGATCCTGCGTCACCTCGAAGGCATCAACCTGGTCGGCATGGATGTGGTCGAAGTGTCGCCGCCGTATGATCATGCGGAAATCACGTCGCTGGCCGGCGCGACGATCGCGCTGGAGCTGATCTGCCTGTATGCATCGCGCCGGCGGCAGACCATGGAACAATCGAACGATGACTGAACTCACCTGGCGCAAGGCCGTTCCCGACGATGCGGCCGCGTGCATCGCACTGCGCGGCAGGACGCGCGAGAACGCATTCACCGAGGCGCAGTTGCGCGACCTCGGCATTACCGTCGAAAGCTGGGGCGACGGGATCCGCGGCGGCCTGTTCTCGGGCTACGTCTGCTGTGCGAACGGGCGCATGGCCGGCTACTGCTTCGGCGACACCGCTTCGGGCGAGATCGTCGTGCTCGCGATCCTGCCTGAGCATGAAGGGGCGGGGATCGGCAAGCGGCTGCTGGGGCAGGTGATCGACGAGTTCGCGGCGAACGGCTTCACGTCGCTGTTTCTTGGGTGCTCGACCGATCCCGCGTCGCGCTCACATGGCTTCTACCGGCATCTGGGCTGGGCGCCGACCGGGACGCTCGACGACGCGGGCGACGAAATCCTGACGTTGCAGATCGGACAGCACGCGTGACGGCACGCGTCGGGCAACGCCCGGCGTATCGTCGATTCGTAAAACTGTTGCGTCATACAAGACGATAGTGCGACTGATGCGCCTGCGCTGACCTACGATGAAAACATTGCATCCATCGTCCGCCGAGCCGTGTGCACCCACTACCGCGCCCCTGACGAAGACCCGGGCATCAGCGAACTGAAGATCGGCATCGGCGATCTGTATCGCCGCGACCCGTGGGCACCCGACGTGTATCCCGACTACGCGGCGCCGATCGCGCGCGCTGCTGGCGACGGCCTCGAAGTCGTCGCGGCCGTGTTCGGCTTCTGGCCGAAATTCATGCAGCCCGAGCGGCTCGACGAGAACGGCCGTAAAAAGAAGAAGCTCGACACGGTGAACGCACGGGCGGAAACGGTCGGCTCGTCGCGGCTCTACGGCAATGCCTGGCGCAACGGCCAGCGCTGCCTGATTCCGGTGCTCTGGATCTTCGAACCCTGCTACGAAACCGGCCGCAACGTGTGGCAGCGGATCGGCATCGACGGCTGGCAACCGTGCTGCGTCGCCGGCATCTGGCGGCGCTACGAAGGCGACGACGGCCGCGAACGCGTGGGCATGGCGATGCTCACGGTCAACGCCGACACGCATCCGCTGTTCGCGCGGATGCATCGGCCCGGCGAAGAGAAGCGGGGCGTCGTCATGCTGCGCCGCGACGACTACGACGCATGGCTGCATGTGCGTGACGTCGAGGCAGCACGACGCATGCTGAACCTGCTTCCCGCCGCAGACATGACGGCCGAGCCCGATCCGGCATCGCCCGCGCGCACCTGAGCTTTCATTATTCATACGTTCAACTTTCGACAAAACCGGTCGAACGTGTTCGTATCTTTCGGACAATTCCGGAAATCGGCAGATTCCGGGTAATCACCGATACCTCACAAGTTGTATATACAAGATCATCCGCTGGCAATGTCGGCAGACGTCGTGCCGCGTGCGCGCCAGTGCGCAGACCGTGCGTGCGTGGCGCATGCCGGCGATCCACGGCGCCCCGCATCCGCCGAGCCGAAAGGGCGGCTCGCCGCTTCCCGTCTCGTTCAAACCATTTGTGATCCTGAGTATTTTGGAGATTTCCCCGTGTCAACGAATCCCAGTGGAAAAGCCGGCGGCCTGATCGAAGTCCGTTCGATCGACTTCATTCCCGACGCCGAGCGCCACGGCGGCTTGCTGAGCCAGTTCACGCTGTGGCTGTCGGCCAACATGCAGATCACGGCCATCGTCACGGGCGCACTCGCCGTGGTGCTTGGCGGCGACGTGTTCTGGTCGCTGGTCGCGCTGCTGCTCGGCCAGTTCATCGGCGGCACGGTGATGGCGCTGCACGGCGCGCAGGGGCCGCAGCTCGGGCTGCCGCAGATGATCTCGAGCCGCGTGCAGTTCGGCGTCTACGGCGCGATGATCCCGATCGTGCTCGTGTGCCTGATGTACATCGGCTTTTCCGCAAGCGGCTCGGTGCTGGCCGGGCAGGCCGTCGCGCAGCTGCTGCATATCGACGACGCGGCCGGCATCCTGCTGTTCGCGGCCGTGATCGTCGTGCTGACCGTATTCGGCTATCGCGCGATCCATGCCGTCGGCCGGATCGCGAGCGTGGTCGGCATCGCCGCGTTCGTCTACATGTTCACGCAGCTGTTCGCGAACCACGACATCGGCGCGCTGCTCGCGAACAAGCATTTCTCGCTCGCGAGCTTCCTGCTGTCGATGTCGCTGTCCGCGTCGTGGCAGATCGCGTTCGGCCCGTACGTCGCCGACTATTCGCGCTACCTGCCGCGCTCGACGTCGTCGGTCGCGACGTTCGTCGCAGTCGGCCTGGGCTCGGTGATCGGCGCGCAGGCGGCGATGGTGTTCGGCGTGTTTGCGGCGGCACTGGCCGGCAGCCAGTTCGCGCACCATGAAGTGTCGTATATCGTCGGCCTCGGCTCGACGGGCGCCGTGGCTGCGCTGCTGTACTTCAGCATCGCGTTCGGCAAGGTGACGGTGACGGCGCTCAACGCATACGGCAGCTTCATGTCGATGGCGACGATCGTCAGCGGCTTCCGCGGCAAGGGTGCCGTGTCGTCGCGCAGCCGCCTCGTCTACATCTTCGGGATGATCTGCGTATCGACGCTCATCGCGCTCGCGGGCCGTCATTCGTTCCTGAAGGAATTCACCGCGTTCATCCTGTTCCTGCTCGCGTTCTTCACGCCGTGGAGCGCGATCAACCTGGTCGACTACTACTGCTTCACGCGCTCGCGCTACGACGTGCCGGCACTGTCCGATCCGGACGGCCGTTACGGCCGCTGGAACGTGATGGCGATCACGATCTACGTGGTCGGCATCCTCGTGCAGTTGCCGTTCATGTCGACGCACATCTACACGGGGCCGCTCGTCGACGCGCTCGGCGGCACCGACATCTCGTGGATTCTCGGCCTGCTCGTGCCGGCCGTGCTGTATTACATCGGTGCGCGCGCGTCGCGCCGCAGCATTCCCGAACGCCTGATCCTGCCGCTCGAACGCGGCGAAGTTCACCACTGACGACACGTCACGCGCATCGGGCCGGCCGGCTGCCGGCCTGACTGTCGCGCGAGCCGGGCGCTGCCTGCGCCGGGCTCCTCCCCACGTTTCCTTTCCTGCGATGCCGGTGCGGCGCGACTGCCGCGCACGGTGTCGTTTCATTCTCTGACCATTGAATAGTATGACTAAACAAATGACGGCCCGCGGGAGCGATTCCCGGGCCTGGATGGCGCACGCCGGTCTTCGCGTGACGGTCGCGGTGGCGTGCGTCGCCGGACCGGGCGCCGCGTTCGCGCAGGACGGCGTCACGCTGTACGGCGTGATCGACGAATTCGCGCAGTACGTGAATACGGGCAACGGCTATACGGCGGCGATCAATTCGGGTGGCCAGTGGGGCAGCCGGTTCGGGCTGAAGGGCGGCGAGGATATCGGCGGCGGGCAGAAGATCGAGTTCGCGCTGGAGAACGGCTTCAACCCGAACGACGGTTCGCTGGCGAGTTCGGGCAGCATGTTCAACCGGCAGGCATGGGTCGGCATCGCGGGGCAGTGGGGCAAGGTGCGCGCGGGCCGCCAGAATTCGCCGCTGTTCAACGACCAGGGCGGCCAGGATGCGTTCGGCGGCGTCACGCAGGCGTCCGGCATGGACAACCTGACCGTGTTCGCGTTCCGCACCAGCAACACGCTGTCGTACCAGAGCCCGGAGATCGCGGGCTTCCAGGGCGGGCTGTACTTCGGGTTCGGCGATGCGGGCGGCGTGCGCTCGGCAGGCTCCAGCCAGCAGTTCGACCTGACCTACGAACACGGGCCTTTCGGTGCGTTCGTCGCGGGCCAGTGGCTGAAGAACGCGACGGCGACCACCACCGATCGCACGATCATGGCCGGCGCGTCGTACGAGATCGGCAAGGCCACCTTGTACGGCGGTTTCTCCGCGGTGAAGTGGGCCGATCTCGGCATCGATTCGCGCGTGTACGGGCTGTCGGTCAAATACCAGTTCAATCCGGCGAACTACGTGGCGCTCGGCTACGCGTATCTGCACGACCAGTCGTCGCAGGGCAACAATGCGGACCAGCTCGGGCTGATGTACGAGTACGACCTGTCGAAGCGCACGAGCTTCTACGGCGCGCTGTCGTACCTGCGCAACCGCAACCAGGCCGGCTATACGCTCGCCGGTGCGGCGAACCCCGGCCTGCCGCTCGCGTATCCGGGTGCGAACGCACGCGGTGTGCAGTTGGGTATCGTTCACCGGTTCTGAAGGATGGGTAGCGCTGCGGTCATGCCGGGTCAGCGGACGGCATGACCGCAGCGCGCATCGCGACACGCGCGCGCCGGCATCGTTCGGACGCGCGCGTATCGCGATGCAGGCGCTCAGAATCGATGCCGGATGCCCAGGCCGACCAACGCCTGCGTGTTGCCTGACGCAGGTGAGAGCGTATTGATCTGGGCTTGCGAAAACGGCGTGTCGTCGCCGTGTACGCGCTGGTAGACGGCGTCCAGGTACACCTGCGTGCGCTTGGACAGTGCGTACTCGGCGAGCAGGCCGAACTGGTTCCAGTGCGGATGCTTGCCGTCCACGCTTGCGGTCGTATAGGTGTACGCGCCTTTCACGTCGACCGCGGCCGTTGCATGGAACGTCGCATTCAGTTCGTAGTTGTTGAAGCTCAGCCCGCTCGCGCCGGTGAAGGCCGGGTTCTGCCATTCTCCCGTCGGCATCTCCAGCACCGTGCGCGTCACGTTCGAGCCGATCTCGAACCGATCGAATGCGTAGTGTGCGCCCAGCCCGAAGATGCGCTGGCGCGCGGCGGTGAAATTCGCATCGAGCACGTCCACGGCGCCCAGCGAACCCGGTGCATCGTCGCCGGGATGGTCGAGCTGCTCGTAGACGGCGGCAAGCTTCAGGCGGCCGATTTCGTAGGCGAGGCCGGCCGCCCACAGCCGGTTGTCGGCGAAGCCGGAGCCGCTGCCCGAGGCAGCGCCTGCCTTGTTGCTGAACGCGTACATGCCGCCGAACGTGACGCCCGCCAGTTCGATGCTCTGATACTTGACGGCGTTGTTGACCATGTAGGTCGCCCACAGATTGTCGTTGTCGTACGGATGCGCATAGAGCGCGCCGCCCCAGCTGCCGGTTGCGGCGAAGTCGCCGAGGTAGTCGCCCACGCTGTCGAGCATGCGGCCGAGCTTGAGCGTGCCTGCACTCGCGTTGCTCAGGCCGATCCATGCATAGTCGCCGAAGATGCGGCCGCTCGGCCAGGCCGTGCCGTTGGCGGTCGAAAACGCGGAGCCGAGCTTGAAGATGACCTTGTTGCCGCCGCCGAGATCTTCCGAGCCGCGCAGGCCCCAGACGCTCGTTTCGGTCGGCGACGAAAGGAACTGCACCGCATGCTTGCCGCCCTGGTTGGTCGAATAGAACAGGCCGCTGTCGATCACACCGTAAAGCGTGACGCTGCTCTGTGCGTAGGTGCTCAGCGTGCAAAGCGCGAGTGCGCACGACAGGATGATTTTCTTTTCCATATGAATCGGAATCCTGATTATATTGCGTGGGGAGTGTAATGCGATCGAAGCCGCTTCTATCGCGTCATGCCCGGTCGATCTGTGCGTGCCGCGAAGCGCGCGGGCTGCGGTGGCGGGTCAGTGCGTAGTAGAGCGCGCCGGGAAACGCCATGCCGACGATCCACGACACGTCGATGCCGCCGAGCAGGTTAAACAGCGGGCCCGTATAGAGTTCGGTCGCCATGAACGGAATCTGCGCAAGCACGCCGACCACGTAGCACGTGATACCGATCGCGTTCCACTTGCCGTAGCGGCCGTTGACGTCCGACAGCGCCGACACGTCGATCGGCTCGTGCGACACCCAGTAGTAGTCGACGAGATTGATCGCGCTCCACGGCGTGAAGAACGCCAGCAGGAACAGGATGAAGTGGCTGAAGGTGCGCAGGAACGCGTGATCGGCGACGAGCGCGAGGATCGTGTAGGTCGCGACGACGCCGATGGTCAGCACGATCCGCGCGCCAAGCCCGATCGACGGCTTGCCGCGCAGCGCGGCGGAGATCGTGGCAACCGACATGAAGCCGCCGTACACGCACAGCGTCGACGCGATCAGCTTGCCGAACATGATGGTCAGGTACAGCGTCGTCGCCACCAGCGCGATGCCGCCCGAACCGATGCCGACCATATAGGCGACTTCGTGTCCGGCGAACTGCTTGCCGGCCAGCGCTGCGGCGAACACGCCGAACGTCATCGCGATCTGGGAACCGAGCACGGAGCCGGCGCCGATCGTCAGGAAAGTCCGGAGTGGCGACGTCGCGCGCGGCAGGTAGCGCGAGTAATCGGCGACGTACGGGCCGTACGTGATCTGCCACGACGCCGACAGCGATACCGCGAACAGGAAGGTCGGCCACGTGAAGTGCCGGTTGTCGAACAGCAGCGTCGCGTTGTGGCCGCGCGTCAGGCTGAACAGCAGATAGACGAACATCAGCCCGCCGACCACGCTGTAGATGCGCCCGACCGCGTGAATGGCGCGATAGCCGAACAGCGCGAGCAAGGTCACGACCACGCCGAGCATCACGATGGCCTGGGCGGGGCTCACGTGCATCAACTGGCCGAGCGCCTGGCTCATCAGCACCGTGCCGCTCGTCAGGAAGCCGATGTACATCACGCAGACGAGCGCGAGCGGAATGATCGCGCCGTAGATGCCGAACTGCACGCGGCTGAGGATCATCTGCGGCAGCCCGGTTTGCGGCCCCTGCGCGCCATGCAGCGCCATGATCGTGCCGCCGGCGATCTGGCCGACGAACAGCCCGACGATCGACCAGAAGACGTCGCCGCCGAGCACGACGGTCAGTGCGCCGGTGACCGCGCAGACGACGGTCAGGTTGGCGCTGACCCACAGCGTGAACTGGCTCAGCAGGCCGCCGTGGCGCTCGCTGTCGGGAACGGGTTCGATCGAGCGGTGCTCGATCAGGGTGTCCTTGTCGGACGCGGTAGTGCTCATGACGCTGTCTCCGTGGACGGATGATCCGTCGTGTCGTTATGTGCGGCGTGGAACGCCGGATGGGGCGATGCGGGTTCGGGCGGTGCTCGTCAGCGCGCGGCGGCCGCCGCCAGCGCACTGCGTTCGTCGAGGCCGGCTGGTATCGGTTCGGCGCCGGCGCCCAGCCGCGCGCGCAGGATCGATGCGAACATCGCGACGCCGATCGGCGCGACGTCGTCGTTGAAGTCGTATTCGGGGTGGTGGCACATGTGGCCGCCCTGGCCGAGCAGAAAGTGGCAGCCGGGGCGTGCGTCGAGGAAGTTCGCGATGTCGTCGCCCGCCATCAGCGGCGTGACGTTGCCGATCACGTTTTCCGCCCCGACGACCTCGCGCGCGGCGTCCATCACGCACTGCACCGCGTCCGCGTGGTTGACGATCGCCGGCGTGCCGTCCAGCAATTCGAATTCGATGCGCGTGCGATTGGCGAGCGCGACGCCGTCGCAGATCGCACGCATCCGCTCGAGCGCGAAGGTACGCGTGTCGTTCGACAGCGCACGCACGGTGCCGCCGAGCACGGCTTCGTGCGGAATCACGTTGAATGCGTCGCCGGCGTGAAAGCGCGCGATCGAGATCACGACGCTTTCCAGCGGATCGACCGACCGGCTCGCGATGGTTTGCAGCATCGCAACCAGGTGCGCGCCGATCGCGACCGGATCGATGCCGAGGTGCGGCATGCCGGCGTGGGTGCCGATGCCGTGGATCCGGATCTGAAACCGGTCGGACGATGCCTGTTGCGCGCCGGCGCGCACGCCGATCCGCGACGGCGGAAGCATCGGGTCGTTGTGGAGGCTGTAGATTTCGTCGAACGGGAAGCGCTCGAGCAACCCGTCGTCGAGCATCGCGCGGCTGCCGCAGACGATTTCCTCGGCCGGCTGGAAGATCAGCACGACGCGACCGCGAAAGTGGCGATGCTCGGCGAGATGGCGTGCGGTGCCGAGCAGGATCGCGACGTGGCCATCGTGGCCGCAGCCGTGAAAGATGCCTTCGAACACCGACCGGTAGACCGGGCGGCCCAGTTCCCGCATCGGCAGTGCATCCATGTCGGCGCGCAAGGCGACGGTGCGGCCGGCGCCGAGCGTTCCGTCGACGATGCCGACCACGCCGGTCTGGCCGACGCCGGTATGAACGTCGATGCCGAATTCGCGCAACCGCGTCGCGATGAAGTCGGCCGTGCCGCGTTCCTGGAATGCGATTTCCGGTTTGCTGTGAATGAGCCGGCGCCAGTCGCGCATGTCGGCTGCCAGCGCCTGGATCGGTGGGGAAATGGGCATGATCGGGTGTCGCCTCTGCAAAATGGGTAGCGAAGCACGCTGCTGCTTCGGGGCGGGAAACGGGGTTCCCTTGAAACCGATGCTATGTGGAGAAATTCGCGCCGGCCAATGCGAATAACCACACGGGCGATGCAGACCTTGCATGGGCCCGGCGGGCCGCTGCCTGCGGTCAATGCGGATGTCTCGCGTGCGGGGATGGTGGTATATACGGCCGATTGCCCCGGCTTCGTTGAAGCGGTGCAGCGGCCTGCGATGCGCGGCCGTTGCGGGGGGCTCGCCATCCGCCGCGGCCTGTTCGACGGCAGGTCGACTCATTGCCGTCATCCGTTCGAGGACCGTCGTGAACATCCGGAAACTTCGCCATGCGCTTGGCCTCGCCCAGCACCTGACGTTCAGCCGCGCGAGCGTCGACGTCAACCTCAGCCAGCCCGCGCTGTCCCGCAGCATCCAGTCGATCGAAGCCGAGCTCGGCGTCGCGCTGTTCGACCGCCATCCGAACGGCGTGTCGCTGACGCCTTACGGCAAGGTATTTGCCGAACGCGCGCGGCGCATCGTGATGGAAGCGACGGAATTGCAGCGCGACCTCGCGCTGATGCAGCATGGCGAATTCGGCGAGTTGTCGATCGGGCTCGGCGCGACGCCGGCGATCCTGCTGACCGGGCCGCTGATGGACCATTTCCTGCGCGAGGCGCCGCAGGTGCGCGTGAGCATCAAGCGCGGCCGTCGCGATACGCTGCTGCGGCGGCTGCTCGAGGAGCACGTCGATCTGTTCATCGGCGACATCGCGCAACTCGAGGATCACGCCGACCTGCAGCTGACCCGGTTGCCGCGCTGGCCCAGCGGCTTCTTCTGTACGCCGGACCATCCGCTCGCGCGCCGGGACGCGGTGACGCGCGACGAACTGCTGCAGCATCGGCTCGGCTCGATCGAACTGTCGCCGTGGGCGCTGTCCGACCTGTGCGAGTACTTCGAGTGCTCGTTCGATGCGTCGATCTCGTTCCGCAGCGACGACTTTCGCGACGTGGAGGCGGCGGCGTCGGTGGGCGGGATGGTCGTGTTCGGCAATGCGGCGGCGTTTCGCGACGCGCTGCGGCGCGGGACGCTGGTCGAGCTGCCGCTCGATCCGCCGTTTCGCCGCGAAGCGCGGCTGGGGCTCGTGACGCTGGCCGCGCGGACGCTGTCGCCGGCCGCGATGCGCGCGAAGGCGCTGGCCGAATCGGTCTTCGCGGACTGCGCGGCGACGGCGCTCGGCGCGGCGCAGCGATGAACGACCGGCCGACGCGCAACCGGCGGCGTCGTGCCTGCTACTTCCCCAACCGCTCCGCCAGCGAGTAGCGCTGCATGCAGCGCTCCATCGCGTCGAGAAACGCATGCTCGGCCGCGTTCATCTTGCGATCGCGATGCCACAGCAGGAACACGTCGACATCGACGAGCCCGTCGTCGGGCGGCAAGCGCCACAGCCGCTGCTGCGCGATGTCGTCGCGCACGATGTGCTCGGGCAGGCAGCCGATCCCGTAGCCGGCGAAGATCAGCCGCCGCACTTCCTCGAGGCTCGGCGACGACGCGACGATGCGCCCCGTGAAGCCCTTCTGGTCGCGAAACACGGTGAGCGGCGACAGGCTGTCGCCGATCTGGTCGCTCGTGAACGACACGAAATTCTCGGCAAGCAGATCGTCCATCCGCAGTTGCGTCTGCCCGAACAGCCGGTGATGGCGGCCGCAGTAGATCGCATAGCGCTGGCGCAGGAAGCAACGCATCTCCAGCTTGTCGTGCGGCGTGCGGCACAGGCCGAGCCCGGCCGTAGCCGTCTTCTGCAGCAGCGACGACAAAATGTCCGACGAGCGCATCACTTCGATCTGCAGGTCGATGCGCGGATACGCGCGATGGAATTCCGCGAGGAATTCGTCGTACACGGGCGACTCGATGCGGCTCACGGTCAGCAGCCGGATCGACCCGGTCAGGTCGGCCGTGCTGTCGTCGATTTCGGTTTCGAGGCGCGAGATGCCGCCGTAGATGTCGCTCGCGATCCGGTAGACGGCTTCGCCCGCCGGTGTCGGCGCGAAGTGCGTGCCGCGCCGCTCGATCAGCTTGCGTTCGAGCGTGTCCTCAAGCCGCCGCAATGCCTGGCTCACGGCCGGCTGCGTGACGTGCAGGCGCGCGGCCGCGCGGCTCACGCTGCGCTCCTGGATGATCACCAGATAGGTGCGCAACAGGTTCCAGTCGAGGCGGTCGTTCAGGAACGGGGCGAGGTCGGGGCGCATCGGGTCTCCGGGCGAGGCGTCGGGGTCGACATTAGTTGAATTTATACGGCGAATAATAACTTGAAATTTGACTAATGATTTGCGGTCGCCGATAAAGGAGGGGTGCCGCAGCGTGCGGCACAAGGCCGCGACAGACGGCCGTCACACGATATTGCGCGTCGCTCCGCTGCGGCGCGCGTCAGGAGCCCGCATGACCCAGTCCCTTCCTTCCGCCCGCCAGCCGGCGCGCGCCGCGACGGCCGCGTTCATCGGCACGATGATCGAGTGGTACGACTTCTACATCTACGCAACCGCCGCCGCGCTCGTGTTCGGCGAGCTTTATTTCCCGTCGCATGACCGCTTCGTCAGCACGATGGCGTCGTTCGCGACGTTCGCGGTCGGCTTCTTCGCGCGGCCGCTCGGCGGCGTGATCTTCGGCCATCTCGGTGATCGTATCGGCCGCAAGAAGGCGTTGATGACCACGCTGATGATGATGGGCGTCGCGACCGTCTGCGTCGGGCTGCTGCCCGACTATTCGAAGGTCGGCATGCTCGCGCCGGTGCTGCTCGTCGCGCTGCGCGTGGTGCAGGGGATCGCGGTCGGCGGCGAATGGGGCGGCGCGGTGCTGATGGCGGGCGAGCATGCGCCGCAGGGGCGTCGCACGTTCTTCGCGTCGTTCGCGCAGCTCGGCAGCCCGGCCGGGCTGATCCTGTCGCTGATCGCGTTCCGCGCGGTCACGTCGATGGACAAGGCCGACTTCCTCGCATGGGGCTGGCGCCTGCCGTTTCTCGCGAGTTCGGTGCTGCTCGTGGTCGGCATCCTGATCCGGCTCGGCGTGAACGAGTCGCCGGAATTCGCGCGCGTGAAGGAAACCAACCGCACGGTGAAGCTGCCGGTCGCGGAAGTGTTCCGCTCCGCATCGGGGCTCGTGGCGCTCTGCATCGGCGCGAACACGATCGGCATCGCGGGCGTCTATTTCACGAACACGTTCATGATCGCGTACACGACGCAGTACGTCGGCGTGTCGCGCTCGCTGATCCTCGACAGCCTGTTCGCGGTGGCGATCATCCAGTTCATCGCGCAGCCGATCGCCGCGTGGATCGCCGAGCGCATCGGCGGCGCGCGCTTCCTGAAGCTCGCGGCGCTGCTCGCGATGCTGTCGCCGTACCCGATGTTCATGCTCGTGCAGGGCGGCACGTCCGCCTCGCTGATCGCCGGCATCGCGCTTGCGGTGGTCTGCATGGCCGGCTTCTATTCGGTGATCGCGGGTTTCGTCAGCGACGTGTTCCCCGCGCACGTGCGCTATTCGGCGATCTCGCTCGCTTACCAGATCTGCGGCGCGATCGCGGGCGGGCTGACGCCGCTCGTCGGCACGTGGCTCGCCCATCGCTTCGCGGGCCAGTGGTGGCCGCTCGCGGTGTTCTACACGTGTCTGGCCGGCATCTCGCTGCTTTGCATCGTCGCGCTCGACGCACGGCGCGCGGCACGGCCGGCTGCTGCCGAAGCGCTCGGCTCGCAGTGAACCTCAACGAACGAATTCATCCGGAGTGCACATGAAAGACCTGCTTGAAATCGACGGCGCCCGCTTGTGGCAGAGCCTGGCTGACATGGCGCGGGTCGGTGCGACGCCGCGCGGCGGCGTGCGGCGCCTCGCGCTCACCGACGACGACCGTCGCGGGCGCGACCTGTTCGCGCAGTGGTGCCGCGACGCGGGGATGGCGGTGAGCGTCGACGCGGTCGGCAACCTGTTTGCGCGGCGCGACGGCACCGATGCGCAGGCCGCGCCGGTGCTGATCGGCAGCCATCTCGACACGCAGCCCGAAGGCGGTCGCTTCGATGGCGTCTATGGCGTGCTCGCCGCGCTCGAACTCGTGCGCACGCTGAACGACGCCGGCATCGCGACCGGCAAGCCGCTGGAAATCGTGTCGTGGACCAACGAGGAGGGCGCGCGTTTCGCGCCGGCGATGCTCGGCTCGGCCGTGTTCACGGGCGCGTTGCCGCTCGACGATGCGCTCGCGAAGCAGGACGACGACGGCGTCACGCTCGGCGCGGCACTGGACGCATGCGGCTATCGCGGCACGCGCACGATGGGCGGCGCGGTCGACGCGTACTTCGAAGCGCATATCGAACAGGGCCCCGTGCTCGAGGCGAACGGCACGACGATCGGCATCGTCACGGGAGGGCAGGCGATCCGCTGGCTCGACGTGACGGTGACGGGCGTGGCCGCGCATGCGGGCACGACGCCGATGCCGTATCGCAAGGATGCGTATTTCGCGAGTGCGCAGATGGCGCTCGAACTCGAACGGATCGTCGCCGGTTATGCTCCGCGCGGGCTCGCGACGATCGGGCAGGTCGGCATCCGCAATGCGTCGCGCAACACCATTGCCGGCGAGACGACGTTCACGGTCGACCTTCGCCATCACGACGATGCGCAAGTCGATGCGATGGAGCGCGACTTGCGCGATGCGTGCACACGTGTCGCCGCCGCGCGTGGCGTGCAGGTCGCGATCGACACCTGCTGGCGCAGCCCGGCGACGCCGTTCGATCGCGACTGCGTCGAGCGGGTCGCGCAGGCGGCCGCCGCGTTCGGCTATACGAACGAGCGGATCGTCAGCGGCGCCGGGCACGACGCGATCCTGCTCGCGCGTTGCGTTCCGACTGCGATGGTGTTCATCCCGTGCGTCGACGGCCTGTCGCATAACGAAGCCGAGGATGCGTTGCCTGCCGACGTGACGCGCGGCACGAACGTGCTGCTTCATGCGGTGCTCGCGCGCGCCGGCGTTGAAGCGGGTATTGCAGCGGGCGTTGCCGCGGCGGCCACCACGCAGGATGCGTGACGCGGAAAACCGATCAATCGGCACAACGAAAAACCGACGAGGGCGAACGATGAAAACCTATTTCCATCCCGAGCAGTTGCTGCACCATCCGCGCAGCTACCTGTCGCGTGGCCAGATGCGTGAACCGCAGGAAGTGCCCGAGCGCGCGGCGCGGCTTGTCGCGGCCGTCCGGTCGCTCGACTTCGACGTGCGCGAGCCGGCCGACCGCGGCACCGCGCCGATCGCGGCGGTGCACGACTTGAACTACCTGCGCTTCCTGGAAGAAGCGCACCGCGACTGGAAGCAGATGCCCGACGACTGGGGCGACGAAGTGATGTCGAACGTGTTCGTGCGCGACCCGAACCCGCTGCGCGGCGTGCTCGCGAAAGCCGCGCGCTACCTCGCCGACGGCAGTTGCCCGGTCGGTGCGAACACGTGGCGTGCCGCGTACTGGTCCGCGCAGGGCGCGCTGGCGGCCGCGGCCGACGTCAACGACGGCGCGCGCGAGGCGTACGCGCTGTGCCTGCCGCCCGGCCATCACGCACGCCGCGATCCAACCGGCGGCTTCTGCTACCTCTACAATGCGGCGCTCGCCGCGCATCCGGTGCTCGGTCGCCACCGCCGGGTCGCGATCCTCGACACCGACATGCATCACGGGCAGGGCGTGCAGGAGATCTTCTACGGCCGCGACGACGTGCTGTACGTGTCGATCCACGGCGATCCGACCAACTTCTACCCGGTCGTCGCGGGTTACGAGGAAGAGACGGGCACCGGGGCCGGCGACGGATTCAACCTCAACCTGCCGATGCCGCACGGCGCGCCGGAGTCGGCGTTCTTCGAGCGGCTCGACGATGCACTGCGCGCGCTCGCGCGGTTCCAGCCCGACGCACTCGTGCTCGCGCTCGGCTTCGATATCTACAAGGACGATCCGCAATCGCAGGTGGCCGTCACGACCGACGGCTTCGGGCGGCTCGGCGGCGCGATCGGCGCACTCGGGTTGCCGACGGTGATCGTGCAGGAAGGCGGCTATCACCTCGACAGCCTCGACGCGAACGCGCGTGCGTTTTTCGGCGGATTTGCCGCCGCGCGCTGACCGTCATGGCGGGGCCCGATCGCATGCGTGCGGACTCAAGATTTCCGCGCGCATGCCGATAATTCGCGCATATGCTGGATGGATGCACGAAGGAGGGCCGAACGATGACAGCCGGCCAAATCAGACGCAGTGCGATCGCGCTCGCGGCGCTGGGCGTAGGGTCGTTCGCCAGCGCGGCCGATCCGTCGATTCCGCTGCGCGTCAGTCTCACCATTCCCGAAACCTGCACGATCGGCCCCGGCGTGCCCCCGGCCGTCGATGCCGATAGGCCGAGCGTCAATTGCGCGCACGGTACGCCGTTCGTGCTCAGTCACGCGCCGCTGCCCGATGTACGGTCGGCGCCGCGCAGCATCGGCGCGGGTGTGCTGCCCACCTGGACCGTCACGTTCTGAACGGCGCGCGCGGCGTGCGCGCCTGCCGATGCTGTGGAACGGAACGCTAGAAACTGATCGTCGCGGTAATCGTGTCGCTGTAGTTGCCGGGCGCGGGCGTCGTTTGCGCCGGCACCGCGCCATACACGGTCACGACCTGCGACGTACCCGTACCGACACCCGTGACCGTCGAACTGCCGCCCGTGCCGTCGCCCCACGCGATCGAGCGCGCCGCATCCGTGTAAAGCCCGTAGCCGATCGTGCCGCCTCCGCCGCTGCGCTGCATCTGGCGCGCGGTCACGCTGCCGCTGCTACCGCCGTTCAGCGCGATCTTCCACGCGTCGCCGTTGGTGCACTGCGCGGTGATCGAACCGGTCGCCGCGAGTGCGCCCGACAGCACGCTCGCCGTGCCGAAGCTGACGTTGGTCGCGCTGATGTTGCAGTTGTTGATGACGTTGGCGGTCGCGCTGAACGGGAAGGTGCCGTTCGACGCCGTCAGCGACGCGCAGCTTGGCGCACCGAGCAGGTAGAACCCCGCGTTGATCGAGGTCGTGTTGCCCCCGAACGTCTGCGAGTAGGTGGTCGTGCTGTTACCGGTCGTCGGCACGGTCGGCTGGTTCGACGTGATCTGTCCGTAGATCGTGACCGTGGCGCTCGCGCTCGTGCCGAGCGCGGGTTTGACGAGCGTCACCGATGCCGGCGTCGTGCCGGAGTAAATCGAGCCCCACGCGACCGAATGCCCGCCATCGAGGTAGAGGTCGTACTGCATCGCGTTGGTGCCGTTGACGAGGCTGCGCGGGCTCGTGCCGCCGAGACTCAGGCATACGAGCACGTTCGGCGTCAGCGTGATGGCCGACCACGTGCAGGTGATGCTGACGGTGCCGGTCGCGGCGACCGACGCGCGCGAGATCGGGCTGACCGAGCCGAAGCTCACCGTCGACGCGGTGGCTGTGCACGACTCGGCCCGCGCATCGTGCGGCACGCCGCACCACATGGCGAAGGCGACAACGAGGAGCAGGGCGAACCTCATGGCGTAGCCCGGCAGGTGAGCGGGCCGATGGTCGGCAGCGTGCCGTTGCCGGGCGCCGTGAACGCGAATTCCGCTGCGCAGCGCTGCGTGCCGTAATCGATCACGAGGTGGTTGTCCTCCTTCAGTCCGTCGATGAACGTGAGCCCGTCGTACCCGACGATCGTGTCCGCACCGCTTTCCGCGTGATGCACGTGCGCGCCGGCCGGCAGCGGGCGGCCGTCGGCGTCGCGCAGGATCACCGACGCCGCGCGATAGCGCGACACGCCGAAATGCGCGACGACGCCCGATTGCGCCTGCGGCACGACCGTCATCGACGTGCGGGCGATCCGCGCATCGGCGGGCAGCTTCATCGAGTCGATCGCGATCTGGTTGTTCTGGTACGCGTTCAGGTCGGGCACGAGCAGGTGCCCCGCGCGATCGGTCGTGCCGATCACGCGGTTCTCGTGCAGCACCGGAATGCCCGCGACGCCGTCGGTCGACACGAGCGCGAAGCCGTCGTCGATGCGGCGCGACACCTGCAGGCTGCGGTCCATGAAGACGAGCGCGCCGCTGACGTCGAGCGACGCGCCGGTCTGGCGGTCGATGTTCTGCGCGGCTGCGATGACTTCGCCTGCATGGCCGAGATAGCGCAGTTGCGCCTGCCGGTACGGCACCGCACCCGTGCCGCCGGTCTGCGCGCCCCAGCCCCAGCCGCCGTCGTAGTCGGGCGGGCGGCTCGCATCGACGGTGTAGTTCGACTGGCCGCGCTGCCGGCCGACGGTCGCATTGATCGACGTGTTGCGGCCGAGCCCGATGTTCAGCGACACGAACGCGCCGTTCGCCCCCTGCTGCGCGAAGTCGCGGTACGCGCTCACGCTTACCGACGCGAGATCGCCGAAGCTCAGCGTGTACGACACCGTGCCGATCCGCGCGCTCGGGCCTTGCGGCAGCCGGAAGCCGATATAGCTGAGCGACAGCGTCTGGCGGTGCATGAACGGCAGTGCGAGCGTTGCCTGGTCGGTCGCCGACGGCACCGGCGAGCCGTCGCGCGACGCGAGGTCGCCGTAGCGGCCGAACGCGCGGATCGTCTGCGCGTTGATCGAGAAGCGCGGTTCGATCACCTGGTAGCCGACGCTCACCTGCGTGCCCGGATAGCGGCCGGCGCTGCCCGCGACCGCGCCGCTCACGACGCCCGCGTAGCCGAGACGCATCAGCGCGCCGACGCCGGCGTTGACCACGCCGCCGGTCGCTTCTGCATGCCCCTCGACGGTCAGCGCATCGCTGATGCCGCGCCGCATCGAGCCGCTGATGGCCGGCCGCGCGTCGTAGTCGAACGACTGCACGCCGTAGTTGCGGCGCAGGAAGCCGGCTTCGAACGAATAGCTCGACAACCCGGCGGACAGCATGCGCGTATCGACGTAGAGCGGCACCGACGTCGCGACGGTGCGCCCGAGCGCGTCGCGCGTGATGACGGTCGCCTGGCCGGCACCGGTGATGCCCGGCACGTCGTGGATGATGAACGGGCCGCTCGGCACGTTGCCGGTGTACTGGCGCACGTTGTTGATGTACAGGTCGACCGCCGACGGCACGGCCGCAGAACCGGCGAGCGACGGAATCGGGAACGTCACGAGATCGGGCCGCAGCGCGAAGTTGCTGCGCCACTGGAAGCCGCCGAGGCGCACCGAGCGTGTCCATGCGAGCGATCCCGAGATCGCGTCGCCGATCTGCGTCGTACTCGGCCGTGCCGGGTCCGAGCGGCTCCACGACGTATCGAAGCGCGTATAGCGCCGCTGGCCGTTGTAGAAATACGCGGTGCCCGTCGTGTTGAACACGCCGTTCGGGTCGAAGTAGCGCACGCCGGTGTAGAGCGAGAACTGCCGGTCGCCGATCGTCTGCGCGTACGCCTCGTAGTTGATCGCGACGCCGCGCGACGCGCTGGCCTCTTGCGTGGCCGGCAACGCGCGGCTGTCGACCGCGTACGGTCGGCGCAGCGTGTCGGGCATCTGCAGGTCGACGCTCTGGTGCGCCGCGTCGTAGCGGTAGTGCAGGCCGGGAATCGTGTCGAGGTCGACGGTCGCCGCGTCGGCGATGCCGAGCCGGTCGGTGGCGAAGCCGATCGTGCGCAGGTCGGCGCCGCTTGCCGACAGATGGCCATCGCGTTCGCGGAAGTGCGCGAGCAGCGCGGTGCTTTCGCCGTTGACGCTGACTTCGAGGATCACGTCGTGCGTGCTGTCGGTCATCACGAGTGCAGCCGGTTCGTCCGCGCGGGCCGAGCCGAGCGCGAGCAGGCTGCCGGCCACGATGGCCGCAAGCGCAGCGCGCGGCGAGCGGCGCGTCGTTTTGCGTCCGTTGGCCGGG